>JAYUEZ010000032.1:0-2863 GCA_043738965.1 Gammaproteobacteria bacterium | reverse complement strand
GTTTCAAGCATGAAGGGTGGCAGGACGACTGCCGCGGTGCCGGGGCCGGCTAAGGTGATCCCTAACGCCAGGCCGCGCGCCACGTCAAAGTGGCCGGCTACCGCCCGCGTATACAGGATCGGCGTCGTGCCGCTGCCCAATACGGTGGCGAAAAAGAACATCGCGTAGAAGGCCGTGAGCGAACCCTCAAAGCGGCTTAGCGCAAGGAGCACGCCGGTGAACGCTGGAATGGCGACGAGCGCTACGCGGCGCGCGCCACAACGATCGATCAAAAAACCTAGAACCGGCGCGGCGGCGATGAGGCCGAAGCTGCCGAAAAATAGAGCGGACGTCACTTCGCCGCGCGTCCAATGAAATTCAGCCTGCACGGGCGCGACAAAAATGCCGAAACTATAGTAGAGCAACGACGACGCGCCCATCCCGCAACCCCAGGTGGCTGCCGCCAGCAACAACCAACCTGCCGTCATTTCGGCTTTTAAGGTTGGCGCAGTTGGCATCGAGCGATTGTAACGAGTAACGGGGCACCAGGGGACGGGTCGGATGAGGACGGATTTAAATCCGCCCCATCGTCGTTAGCGTCTGGACAGTGTTCACGAGAATCGACAGACTCCCGAATTGGGCACGGATTTAAAATGCGTCCCCATTCAAGCCCAAGCGCCGGTATGCCGTGTTAAAGCCCATTCAACTTTTATTTGATTTTCTGCACGGTCCGGCGTTGACCGAGGCCACGCCCATCCAACTGGGCAAGGATCTAAATCCGTCTCCAGTGGTCGCTGCGGTAACCCCGCCACGCAACGGGCCGATTGCCTACGAAGTGAAACACAGTATGCGCCGGCGTTCGTTGGCACTGGAGGTCTATCGCGATGCGCGCGTTGTCGTGCGCGCACCCAGTGCGTGTCCCGATGACGTGGTGTCGCGTTACATCAGGCGGCACCAGCGCTGGATTGCTCGTCAGCTCGCGCATTTTGAAACCCTGCCGCAGCCGCGGCCGGCGCCGCAATACCGCGCCGGTGAAGCACATCTGTACCTCGGGCGTGAATACCGGCTCGTGCTGTGCCCCGATCGCAGTTCAAAAATTGCGATCGCGGGCGATGACCTCAAAGTGAGCGGCCTCGCCGCCGCCGATCCGAGTTCCACCGAATCCGCGCTGGCGCGCTGGTATCACACGCATGCGCGAGTGGAGTTCGCGAAAATTCTCGCGACCTGTCATGCGCATCCGCGCTTCGCACCGCATCCGTTACCAGCGTTGAAAGTGCGCACGATGCGCACGCGCTGGGGCACCATGTGTACGCAACGCGGCATGACCTTGAACACCGTACTTATTCAATCGCCACGCGAATGCATTGAATACGTGGTGTTTCATGAACTCTGTCATCTCAGCTATCGCGGTCATGGGCCGCGTTTCTATCGTTTGTTGAGTTCGGTGCTGCCCGATTGGGAAGCGCGCAAACGTCGACTCGAATCTACCATTACGTGGTGATCCGCCGCGTCATCGCGGTTTAACCACGCGTGACAAATGCCGTCCGTGACGTTGAAGTCGCCGTGATTGGCGGCGGGCCGGCCGGTCTGATGGCGGCGGAAGCGGCGGTGACCGCCGGTGCTCGAGTCACGGTATTCGACGGTATGGCCTCGGTTGGCCGCAAATTTCTGCTGGCCGGCAAAGGGGGGCTCAATCTCACGCATAGCGAACCGAGTGCAGAATTCCTGGCGCGCTACGGGATGCGGGCGGCGCTTCTCAGGCCAGCGCTGAACGCGTTCGGATCGGAGGCGATTCGGGATTGGGCGTTGGCGCTAGGTGTCGCGACGGTGGTCGGGTCTTCCGGTCGAATATTCCCGAGCGACTACAAGGCCGCACCGCTGCTTCGTCGTTGGCTCCATCGCTTGCGTGCGCAAGGCGTCGAGTTCGCGATGCGTCGACGTTGGCGAGGCTGGAGCGATGGTGGTGCTTGGTTATTCGAGTCGCCCGCAGGGCAAGAGTTGGTTAGCGCGCAGGCGGTGGTGCTTGCCCTGGGCGGCGCGAGCTGGCCGCGCCTAGGCGGCGACGGCGCGTGGGTTCAAACCCTAATCGCGCGTGCCGTAGCGGTGGCCCCACTCAAACCGTCGAACTGCGGATTTGAAGTCGCATGGTCAGCTCATCTGCGTGAACGATTTGCTGGCGCACCGCTGAAGTCGGTGACTGCCCGCACGGCCGATCGGCAGACAATACGGGGCGAATTGATGGTGACGGCTTATGGCGTAGAAGGGGGTGTCATCTATGCGCTGAGCGCAGCATTGCGCGAGCAGATCGCGCTGACGGGTCGTGCGCAACTCGAACTCGATCTCGCGCCGGATCTAGATCTCACGAAACTCACCCGTGTGCTCGCCGAGCCACGCGGCGCACGAACGCTCGCAACTCATCTTAGACGCAAGGTGCGCATTGAGGGCGTCAAATCGGCGTTACTGCATGAGGTACTTCCGCGCACCGGATTTGATGATCCGGTGGCGCTGGCGCGAAGCATTAAAGCGCTGCCGATCGAACTCACGGCCGCGCGGCCGTTAGCCGAAGCCATCAGCACGGCGGGCGGTATTCTGTTTGAAGCGCTGGATGAGCGGCTCATGTTACGCGCCATGCCGGGGGTGTTCGCGGCGGGTGAAATGTTGGATTGGGAGGCGCCGACGGGTGGCTACCTGCTAACCGCGAGCTTGGCGACTGGGCGTATGGCCGGCGCCGCGGCCGCCGCTTGGGTACGGTGCTGCTCGGCCAAGGATTGACGGTTATCGATGAGCGGCGCGCGGCGAACCGCTCGCTTAGACGACACGCTACGCCGCCAAGCGTAAATTCGAGCCGTAATTCGCCGGTAACCACGTATTCAAGCTTAAGAGG
>JAYUEZ010000031.1:0-2865 GCA_043738965.1 Gammaproteobacteria bacterium | reverse complement strand
TCGCGCCTGCGGAAGCTTGGCGCGCAATCGGCTGCTCATGGAGTGGTGCTGACGGTGGCGTACGCGTCGCCTTATGACTGGGAGTCCATAACGCGTTTTCTTGCGGCGCGTGCCATCCCCGGCGTGGAATGCGTGGATGACCACGGATGCTATCAACGAACAATTGTGCTCGATGGCGCTCGCGGCACGCTGCGTGTTGGCGCCGATCTGAAGCGCAATTGTCTTACGGTCGAGATCAATTTTCCACACGTCGAAGCGCTAGCGACGATCGTTAATCGCGTACGGCAGATATTTGATTTGGCACTCGATCCGATCGCAGTCGGCAATCAGCTCGCGCGTGATGCGCGCTTGAAGCCCTTGCTGATCGCGCGACCCGGGTTGCGTGTGCCGGGTGCGTGGGATGGTTTTGAATTAGCCGTGCGCGCAATCCTCGGTCAACAAATCACGGTGAGCGCCGCGACCAAACTCGCCGGGAAGTTAGTCGCCGTGTTTGGCGATCCCATTGCTATCGCTGGCAACGACAAACTTCGCTACACCTTCCCCACGCCACAAAAGCTTTGCGCTGTCGATCTGGGTGCGCTCGGCATGCCGGCAGCGCGGTCCAAGGCCTTATCCGCGCTCGCCATTGCCGCGGCGGCCGATACGCAATTGTTTGCGCCAAAGCCGTCGTTAAATGCGGCGTTGACCGCCATGCGGGCATTGCCGGGGATCGGTGAATGGACTGCGCAGTACATCGCGATGCGCGCGTTTCGCGAACCGGACGCTTTCCCGACTGGTGACATTGGTTTACTCCGTGCGATGGCGGACGCTGCGGGTCGCCGCCCGTCCGCTATCGAATTGCAGGCATGCGCCGAAGCATGGCGGCCCTGGCGCGCCTATGCCGCGTTGCATTTATGGACCGCAGGTGCGGTGCGCAAAAAACCCGCCGCGCGCGAATCGACCGCGTGACATTGGTAATGCACCGAGCATCGCGCCCTGAGGCGCTGTTTCTCGCGGAGCTGGCATCGCCGATCGGCGCCATGCTCGTGGTCAGCGATAAAAACGATCGTTTGCGTGCGCTGGATTGGATCGACTACGAAGCGCGCCTGAAAAAGTCGCTGCGGCTTTTCTGTGGCCGCGATGGGGTGGATTTCACGTTAACACCAAAACGCGCGTCGCCGACTATTCTTAAGGCGCTCGTGGACTACTTCAATGGTGATTTGCGCGCCATCGATCGTCTTGAAGTTTGTACAAACGGCACCCCATTTCAACGCGCGGTGTGGACTGCGTTACGCGCCCTGCCGGTCGGTCAAACTCAAAATTATGGAACGTTCGCGGCAGGGCTCAAGCGACCGACGGCAGTGCGCGCCGTCGGTCACGCTAATGGCGCGAATCCCATCAGTGTCGTGGTGCCGTGTCACCGTCTTATCGGCGCCAGCGGAGCGCTGACCGGGTATGCCGGCGGCCTTGCGCGGAAGCGGTGGCTATTGCGCCACGAAGGCGTTGTGATCGCTTAACGATCCTTGAATAATCCGTTGACTTCAGCGAAAGGCGCCACGCGATCGAGTGCAGCGCGTGCGGCCCGCACCCGGGCCACGGTTATGACGTCATTGTCAAAGTGATCGTATCGGCGGCGCACGCGATCATCGCGCCAGGACAAAAAGTGAAAATCATCGATCTCCGTTCAGATACCGTGACTGCGCCCACCGACGCCATGCGCCACGTCATGGCCGCCGCCGAGGTTGGCGATGACGTGTTCGGTGACGATCCAAGCGTTAACCGCTTACAGGATTACGCTGCGGCGTTATGTGAGTTCGAAGCGGCGTTGTGGTTTCCGACTGGCACGCAGTCGAATCTCGCGGCCCTCATGAGTCACTGCGGCCGTGGTGACGAATATCTGGTGGGACAAGAAGCGCACACCTATCGTTTCGAAGCGGGCGGTGCGGCAGTGTTAGGATCGATTCAACCCCAACCACTCACGAACCGTGCGGATGGCACGCTCGATCTCGCCGAGGTTGAAGCGGCGATCAAACCCGACGATCCGCATTTCGCGCGCACGCGTTTATTCGCGTTGGAGAATACGATTTCCGGGCGGGTGCTGCCGCCGGATTATGTCACGGCCGCGTTAGCGCTCGCACGGCGGCGCAACTTAACGACCCATCTTGATGGCGCGCGACTGTTCAACGCCGCGATACACATGAACACTCCGGTTAGTACCCTTAGCCATGGCTTCGATTCGGTATCAATTTGTCTATCGAAGGGATTGGGCGCGCCGGCCGGCACCCTGCTACTCGGTGACCGCGAGTTCATTGCGCACGCGCGGCGGCAGCGCAAGATTTTGGGTGGTGGTCTACGGCAAGCCGGCATACTTGCCGCGGCTGGACTGCATGCGTTGGAACATCACATTTCGCGGCTGGCCGAAGATCACGCGAATGCCGCACACCTCGCCGCTGGACTCGCCACGGCGGGCTTCGAGATTTTCTCGGCGGCGACCAACATGGTTTTCATGCGCGCGCCCGCGGGGTTTGCCGAATATTTAGCGACGCATCGCATCAAGGTTTTGCCGGGTGAGCGACTACGACTGGTTACCCACCTTGATATCACGGCGGCTGATATTGGTCGCGTGTTGGACGTCACGCGGATGTTTCTAAACTAAAGATCTTTCGCGATTCGAGGGGTGCGATCTGATCCTACACTCCTCACCCCGGTCCTCTCCCGCAAGGGGAGAGGGAGTGAAATCGGTATCCTGTGTGCGCTTTATTTCTCAGCGCTTGCCTTCAGATTCGCAAGACCCGTTTCAAAATCTCCGCCAACCATGCGATCCATGTCGAAAAACACGTGGATGATCTTCGCCAAATAAGGTGTCGGCCCTTGCATGTCCCAGGT
>JAYUEZ010000030.1:0-2880 GCA_043738965.1 Gammaproteobacteria bacterium | reverse complement strand
CTAAAATTTTGCAGGCCTCGACCAGCGAGGTGTACGGCGATCCCACCGTGCATCCGCAAGAAGAGACCTATTGGGGAAACACCAACCCGATTGGGCTTCGGTCCTGTTATGACGAAGGTAAACGTTGCGCGGAAACCTTGTTCTTCGACTATCACCGGCAGCATCACCTGAAAATCAAAGTTGCGCGGATCTTCAACACCTACGGACCACGGATGCACCCCAATGATGGCCGCGTGGTGTCGAATTTCATCATGCAGGCGCTGCGCGACGACCCCATCACGATCTATGGCGCGGGCAGCCAGACCCGCTCCTTTTGTTATGTCGACGACTTAATCGGGGGGTTAATCGCACTGATGGATTCGCCGGACGACGTTAGCGGCCCGATTAATCTCGGCAATCCCGACGAATTCACCATCGCCGAACTCGCGGCCTTGATCATTGAATTAACGGGCTCGCGCTCCTCGTTAGTGCGTAGACCACTGCCGAGCGACGATCCCAAACAACGCTGCCCGGACATCACGCGTGCGCGCCAAGCACTGCATTGGGAGCCGACAATGAAATTGCGTCAGGGTCTGGCAAAAACCATCGACTATTTCGATGAACAACTGAAAAAGGGTGGTTGGTCGGCGATTGGCACGGGACGTTGACGGGATTAAACCCTGCAAAGCACCACAAAGAGGTTCTAAAGGTAACCATCGATCACGATAACGAGCCGTCGTCGCGAGCATGGCAATCTGTCTCTTTATCTTCGGCGTGGGGAGAGGGGATGAGCTGACGTACTAGTGCGCAGTTTTGTGAACCGCCCCACGGTCGTCAATCTCGCGCTCCAGGCGCAGTTCAGTAACGACGAATTCCTCTACGCGCGCGCGTGCTACTAAAGTCGATTGCGCTTTGGCCTGTTGTCGATGAGTCAACCACCGCAGGCGTTCGCGTTCGCAGCGCGAAGAGGCCATCGCGATCCGTTGCGCCATGGCGCCGATAGCTTCTTCAACCCGTTGCACGAATACCCGTAGTTTTTGCGCTTCATACCCACGCAAGCCGGCCGCGCTGCCGCCGATAAAACGTTTTAGGTATTCGGCTTGATAGCCACGGAGCTCGCGTTGCTGCGCTTCGAGATGGGCTAAGTCTTGTTGCGCACGCGCCAGCGCTTGCGCCGCGACCTGCTCCGTGGTGCGCGCCAGGCGTGCGAGTCGATCAAGGCGCAGCGAACGTTTCATGCCCACAAGCCGCGTTAACGTAAGACCAGGTCAAGGGTTGCGATCGCCGCCTCTAGACTCACCGCTTCTTTAGCATCCTGCCTTAGGAACGCGAGGAGTTTTTGCCGGACTTCAACCGCGCGATCAAGTTCAGGATTGACGCCAGCCTGATACGCGCCGATATTGAATAAATCCTGATTTTGTTCGTACAACGAGTGGAAATGACGAAACTGCTTGGCCGCGCCGTAGTGGTCGTCGCGCGTGACTTGTTGCATCGTGCGACTGATCGACGCTTCGATATCTATCGCGGGATATTGACCGCGTTCGGCCAACGCGCGCGATAGCACGATATGGCCGTCGAGAATGGCGCGCGCGTTTTCCGCCACCGGATCATTCGCGTCGTCGACTTCGGTCAACACCGTGTAAAACGCCGTGATCGAACCGCAGCCTTGAACCCCGGTGCCCGCCCGTTCGACTAATTGCGGCAGGCGCGCGAACACCGACGGTGGATAACCGCGGGTAGCGGGTGGCTCGCCAATGGTCAGCGCGATTTCACGATAGGCCTGCGCATAGCGCGTCAACGAATCCATCAACAGCAAAACATGCTGGCCTTGATCGCGGAAATACTCGGCGATGCTGGTGGCGATCGCCGCGCCATGCATTCGCATCAGCGGCGGATTGTCCGCGGGGGTGGCCACCACCACCGCGCGCGCGAGGCCCGCCGCGCCTAAAATATTGTCGATGAATTCCTTCACTTCGCGACCGCGCTCGCCGACCAAACCCACCACAATCACGTCGGCATTGGTAAATCGCGTCATCATGCCGAGCAACACGCTTTTGCCGACGCCGCTCGGCGCGAAGAGTCCGATGCGTTGACCGCGACCGACCGTGAGCAAGGCATTGATCGAGCGCACCCCCACGTCCAGGGGTTCGCGGATCGGCATTCTATCCAGCGGATTAAACGGCACGCCTTGCAAGGGTTGGCGCTGCGTCAGGCGCAACGGCCCCTGTTTATCGAGCGGTGCACCCGCGCCATCGATCACGCGGCCGAGCAG
The DNA here is from genome assembly GCA_043738965.1 of Gammaproteobacteria bacterium. Taxonomy (GTDB): domain Bacteria; phylum Pseudomonadota; class Gammaproteobacteria; genus CAIKBL01. Next base: position 629 of record JAYUEZ010000030.1, on the reverse strand, counting down.
AGCCTCGCCGACCAGCACATCGCCGGCGCCACCCCGGGGAATGACGCGCGCGTTTGGCGCGAGTCCACGAGTACTTCCGGTGGGCATCAAAAACACCCGATCGCCAGCGAATCCGACCACTTCGGTATCGATGTGCTCGCCATGGCGATTGAGCACGCTGCACCGATCGCCGACTGCGGCTTCACAGCCAACCGCTTCAAGGGTAAGACCTACCATGCGCGTTAACTTGCCTTCGACGATTAATGACGGTGGCTCGGCCAGACGCGCGGCGAACACGCCGAGCTCGGATTTCCAGCGTTCGGCGGCAACCAATTCAGCCGGCACGGTCACTACCCCGTTCGCCACCAAACATCTTGGATGCAATCGCCGCGAGTCGGGCCTCGACAGTGGCATCGATACGGGATGATTCGGTCTCGACCACGCATCCGCCCCGATTGATCAGCGGATCCGGTTCGAGTTGCCAGGTGGTATCAGGACCGATACTCAACGCCTGCTGCACCAGCTCGGCATCGTCAGGATGCAAATGAATTCGTGCCCGGCGGGTGGCGAGCGGCAGTTGGCGCATCGTTTCGCGGACAACCCCAACCACTTCACCAGGATCATGGCGCAGCTCGCGCCGTACCAAATGC
>JAYUEZ010000029.1:0-7610 GCA_043738965.1 Gammaproteobacteria bacterium | reverse complement strand
CGTCGCGCTGCTTTGGCTGTGGCGGATCGATCGCATCCGGCCGACCGCGTGGGATGTGGCTGGCGTGCTAATTGCGTTGAGCGGGATGGCGGTGATTGTGTTGCAACCGAACTTAAGCAAGTAACGTCGCGAAAGCGGATCCAACTGTTAACATGAACATTGATGCAATCAACCAGGAGGCTCACATGAAGCAACTACTGTGGACCGCGTTGCTAATCGGCGTTTCGGCGACAAACCCGGTCGCGGCCGCCCAAATGGAAACGCGTTGTAGAATTGATGGCGCCTTTATCAAGGTCTATGGCGATAGTGAAGTTGAGCAACGCCAAAATTGTGAACGACAGGGCGGTGTGCTGGCGGAATATATGCCGCATGAAAGCCAACGCCAAGAATTTGGCGAGCGCGAACGACGTCAGGGTTCGCACCCGAGCATGAGCCAGATGCCGGGCGGCGGCGCGATGGGGCGCTATTGAAGCGCGGCGGAGAACGCGTATGAATCGACCCAGCAACGACATCCGATATCCCACCGGATTGGCTGATCTCAACGATCTCGATTTATTTTCAGATGGCCAACCACACGACGTTTTTCGACGCCTGCGTGAAGAGGCCCCTGTGTTCTGGAATCCAGAAAAAGACGGGCCGGGCTACTGGGTGATCACCCGGTACGACGATATCGTTCAGATCTCCAAGAAGCCGAGAATATTTTCTAACGCCTTGGGCGGCCACTACATCTCGTATGACTCGATGGGCATCACGGATCCCGAGGCCCAGAATGCCTTTCTACATATGCTGCTCGCGATGGATCCGCCCGAGCACAACGTGCATCGCCGGCTGATCGCGCCGGCCTTTAATCCGAACATTGTGCGCAAGTTCGAGGACGGGGTCCGACATAAAGTTCGTGAACTGCTCGACCGCATAGCGTCGCGCGGCGAATGCGATTTTGTAACCGAGGTGGCGACGCCGTTGCCGCTGTGGACCTTATCGGAATTGCTCGGCGTACCCGAGGTAGACCGGCAAGACATCATCAAGTGGTCGAACGAAGCGTTGGCGCTGCTCGATCCGGACTACTTTGCATCGCCTGAAGCGGGACAACATGTGTTCGTCAAGATGTTCGATTATGGCAAACGCATCATGGCCTTGCGTCGCGAACATCCGGCCGACGATTTAACCAGCATCATGGCCAATACCCGCATCGATGGCGAAGGTTTGCCGCAGGCCACGCTTGATGGGTTCTTTGTGTTGATGATCTTGGCGGGCAATGAGACTACGCGAAACACCATCGCCGGCGCGATGCGGGCGTTGACCGAATTTCCCGAGCAGCGCCGCAAGCTGTGCGCGGATCCGTTGCTTATTCCGAATGCCGTCGAAGAGATGCTGCGTTACGTCAGCGCCATCATCTACATGCGGCGCACCGCGACCGAAGACACCGAAATTCGCGGTCAGAAAATCGCGAAGAACGATAAGGTGGTGATGTGGTACGGCGGCGCTAATTTCGATTCCGACGTATTCGAAAAACCTTATGAGTTCGATGTCACGCGGAGCAACGCGCGCGAACATCTCGCCTTCGGCATCGGCCAGCATTTCTGCATTGGCTCGCAGGTAGCGCGCATGCAGGTCCGCATCATGTACGAGGAAATTCTGGCGCGCTTTCCTGATATGCGAGCGGTCGGCAATTATCGCTATCTACGCTCGAATCATTTGAACGGCTTGAAGTCGATGCCGGTGGTGTTTACGCCGGAGTGAATATTTGGGACAGACGACAATTTCGGAGGCCGGCAATCGCCGGCCGCTGATTTGCCGCCGAGGCGGCAATGTCCGGCAAAGCGTCGCAGCTTGTCGCGCACCTTGGGCATTTGAGCTGCTGGCACGCGACTTGCGAGTCCATGGCATCGCAAGGAGATCATCCGCGTCATGGAAATCAATCGGAACGCCATATCGATCACGGGACCCACGCCAGCAAATGGCGGTGTCATGCACACCCTTAGGTCAATGTTGTTTGGCGACGATGGCCCGTCGTTTAGCGATGTTCTGGACTTAGTGAATCCGCTACAGCATATCCCGATTGTTGGCGCCCTCTATCGCAAATTGACGGGCGACGTGATCGCGCCGGCGATCCGTGTCGCTGGCGGCGCATTGTTCGGCGGGCCAATTGGCGCCGCGCTATCGTTGGGTAGCATGCTCGTGGAGCCGGCAAACGCTAAAGAGGGCGCGACGAAGACGGCAGATCCCGTTGTTGCGTCGGCGGAGGCTCCGAGCGGCCAGCCCTATCGCGGTGGGTGGATCGTAAATGCCGCGATGACCGGCCAGATATTGCCGTTTGCGCCGTCTTCGATACCGACCATCGCGGAAGCAAGCAAGACTACGGCAAAAGTCGCCGAGACCAATCATCCAGAAGTCAGGCGTGGGGGCTGGATAGTGGCGCAGGCCTATGCACTCAATGATGCAGAGCAAGCGGTGAATGGCAAAGCTACGGGGCAAATCGATGATACGGTTTGACGCATATTAAATTCTAAGTTCGCCTTGATGCGCGGCAGTTTCGACGCGGAGGGTTCTCCACAGAGTCGCAGTCTCGCCATTGTCAGGGGCGAGTTTCTTGTTTAGTGTCGCCAGTTCCTGAACACCATTTATCTGAGGAGAATGTGATGACCACCCTGCCTGCCGGCTGCCCCACCGACGCATTTGCCGCCCTCGATTACCTCAAAAGTCGCCCGGCGCTCGCGATTGATGATCTCAAAGTACTCGCGATGATCGAAACCTACGGCGAAGTGTTCTATCAAGTGCTCGCGCGCGGCGTGCCGGATGAAGAATCGAAGAAACTATTGCTGCGTAATGGCGCTGAAGAACGTGGGCATGCGCATCGGTTGCTGAAGGCCATCAACCTGAAAGGTGGCGCGTTCGAATTGCCGTCGAACGAAGACAATCCGTTCAATCCGTTTGCGCTCGACGAAGTGCCGGCAAATTCAGAATTGCTCGACATGCTGCAACAAGCCGAGGTCGATGGGGATCTGCAATACCAACAATGGGCGGATGCCGAAACGAATTCGGAAGTTGCACAACTGCTGCGCTTGAACGGTCGCGAAGAGACGCGTCACTTCGAACGTGTGGCGGAAGTGAAGAAGCGGCTGAGCATTGTTTGAGATAGGCAATTCACCATCTGAAAACAGTCGCTCGATTCCGTTACCGTCTCGTTTGTGCTAATCCGCGTCGTCTGCACTGACCACTCAGACCGGCGCGCGTCGATTTGATATGCTCCACCAAGAACTAGCGCGGAGGTACATTGGTGCATTCGATTCTCGACGGAATTCGAGTGGTAGAGGCGGCGACTTTTGTCGCTGGGCCCGCGGCTGGCACGATCATGGCGGATTTCGGCGCCGACGTGATTCACATCGAGCCACCAGGAATAGGTGACGCCTACCGCTATTTATACCAGTTGCGACCGCTGCCGGAATCCACCGAGAACTACCCGTGGCTCCTCGATTCGCGCAACAAAAAATCCGTCACACTGAACTTGAAGCGGCCCGCTGGGCGCGCGGCGCTTTATCGACTGGTGGAGACGGCCGACGTCTTTATCACTAACTATCAACCTTCCGTGCTCAGCGATCTTGGCGTCCGTTTCGAGGATATCGGCGGCTTGAACGCGCGTTTGATCTACGCGCATGTCACGGGCTATGGTGAAGCCGGTGACGACGTCGAGCGACCCGGTTACGACGCGACGGCGTGGTGGGCGCGCTCTGGCATGATGGACCTGATTCGTCCGCGCGGCGGCGAACTCAGTTTGTCGGCGCCCGGCATGGGCGATCATCCGACCGCGGTCGCTCTGTTCGGCGCCATCATGCTCGCGCTGTATCGTCGCGAGCGCACCGGCCAGGGCGGTAAAGTGTCGACCTCGCTGATGGCGAACGGCGTGTGGGCCAACGGCATCCTCGCCCAAGCGGCACTGTGCGGGGCGACTTTCTTCGAACGCGGCACGCACGCTGAATCATCAAATCCGTTGATTGCCGTCTATCAGACCCAGGACGAACGCCATTTTTCACTGGTGATGGTGAAAGAGGCGCACGAATGGGACCTCTTCTGTGCTGCGATCGCGCGCCCGGAATTGGCCGCCGATCCGCGCTTCGCGTCGTCGGCCAAACGGCGCGAACACGCGCCGGCGCTGGTCGCGATCCTCGATCAAGTGTTCGCCACCAAGACGCTCGCCGAGTGGAGCACCTGCCTGGATCAATATCGCGTGACCTTCGGTGTGGTGCAGAAAACGGAGGCTTTGCCGACCGATTCGCAGATGCTCGCAAATGGTGTGTTTCCAGAGATCGTCGATTTCCGAGGACGGCGGACGATCGATTCGCCGATCACCGTCGAGGGAGCCACCAAGATCCCACCGCATGCGGCACCGGCGCTCGGGGCACATACCCACGAAGTGCTGCAGAGCCTTGGCTATTCAAATGCCGAGATCACCGCGATGGGCGCGGATTAACAGCGCTCCGTTGCAGATCAGCGCGGCTACACTTAGGCGAAACTTTGAAAGGACGATGAGCATGGAATCAAAAACGATCGTCACGATTGAAGAATGCGCAAAGCGCTCGCACGATGGCAGCATCGATTTTGGATCGGTCGTCATGAAGCTAGTATCGGTCGGTGTTGAGTCCTATCACGCCGACTATCGGCGCGGCGAAACGACCTACTATTTGCCGAACGGGGAATCTCACGTCGTGGCGTTCCCCGCCGGTCACGTCACGGTCGCGGAGAATTTCGTCGCATCAGAAATAGAAGCCGCGGTTCGTGGCGCACAAGCCGGGACAGTTCAGTACCCCGAATTTAAAACACGCACGATGGCGGCGGGTTGTATTGGCTACTGCGTGTGGATCGCGGGCGGCAATGTCCAATATTTCGGTCGTCGAGGCCAAGTCCATACCGAGCACTTTCCTGGCCAGAAATAAGTGTAAGCACCGCCCAATAGCGCGAAATTAACGCTGCCCCAAATTAAATCGGCTCCAGCAATACCACCGGAATTTCGCGCTGTGTCTTGTCCTGATACTGGGTGTAGGGAGGGTACATCGCCGCCATCTGTTTCCAGATAGTGGCGCGCTCGTCACCGCTCGTCACACGCGCCTTCGCCTTAACCACTTTGTCGGCTACTTGCACGGTGACGACATTCTGCGCGAGCAAATTGTGATACCAACCCGGATGTTTCGGCGCGCCACCCTTGGAGGCGACGATCGCGTAGGCGCCTTTGACTTCGCCGTAGAGTAAGGGCATGACGCTGGACGTGCCGGACTTCGCGCCAACGGTGGTCAGTAACAAGGTCGGCAAGCGTCCCGGTCCGCCAGCGAAAGACGAATCCCATAAATGACCAGCAGCAGGATCCTTGAGATATTGGTCGCGGTGTTGGGCAATCCAACCCTTGGTGCTCGCTTCGACAATAGGGTCGCTCATTTGGTTTTTCTCCGTGGGTGAAAGGCTGCCCATCGTACACAGGCCGCGCGCGGATTTCACCGCCTTAATGGAGGGGAATTCGCTCGCGCACGCTAGAACGCCGGCGCAAAATCGGATTACCCTGATAGAGGAGCGCGCGTGTCGCGCATTGGCGAGTTGGGCCGCTAAGGGAATCCTGAAATGAACGTGGAAATCGAACGAGGATCCATGCCGGGTGCGATTGGTCGCATCACTGAGTTACATGGGACCGATTACCAGCAACACACCGGCTTCGGCCTTTATTTTGAAAGCAAGGTAGCGTGTGAACTATCGGAGTTTCTTCGCCGTTTAGTTCAATTTGGAGTTCCTACAGCGCCCTTTGTCGTCGCCATAATCGTTGAGATAATGGTCATTCCACTCGTGACCCTGTGGCATTAGCGTGTAGTGCGCAAAGGCTAAGCCACTCAAGTCGACGTCGAGATCGAAACGGCGGCGCTGGGTGTAAACAAAAGTTCCATATCCAGTAAGGAGAGCCAGATGTCCAGTCTTGCAAAAAACACGCGGGCCACGGTGATTACGTGTCTGCGTTACCGTAATGCACCAGCGGCTATCGAGTGGTTGTGCGCCACCTTTGGCTTTGAGAAGCAACTGGTTGTGCCTAACGAAGACGGCACCATCGCGCACGCGCAGCTGTCGTTCGGCAACGGAATGGTCATGCTGGGGTCAGTGCTAAAAGATGAAACACCGTTTGGTCTCTTGATGAAGCAACCCGATGAAATAGGCGGAGCTGAAACGCAGAGCGCCTACCTCATCGTCACCAATGCGGACACCGTTTATGCACAAGCAAAATCGGCCGGTGCAAAGATCGTCCTTGAGATCAAAGACGAAGACTACGGCGGCAGAGGGTTTAGCTGTCTCGATCTTGAAGGCCATCTTTGGAACTTCGGCACCTATGATCCGTGGTAGCGTCCAACACGGCGCTCCGGCCGACCGTCTTGCCGTCGCTTGGCTGCGGCAAAACGATTGGCTGGCGCTTGAACGTTAGGCAGGCTTGTCAACGCCCACGCTTGACGCAACTGGCTCTCATAGGGCGCTAGCTTCTTAAAGCGTCTCGACACGCTGATACTTCGGCTCACTGCCGTCGTCGAGCAATCTCCCCGCTCGAGACGCGCTCCCAAAAATACATCGGCCGGATCTTCCCGACCATGACCATGGCGCCCTAAAGCAGAAAGAAAAAGCGTTGTGACCCGTCAATTGATTTCCATCAACACCTTATTGACGCTTGCGTGGCCGGTGATTGTGTCGCGCTCGACACAGGTGGTCGTCGGTTTAGCGGATGCGTTGATGGTCGCACATCTCGGCGCAAGTGCGCTGGCCGCGGTGACCACCGGTGGATTGAATGCCTTCGCGGGATTCATTTTTCCCATGGGCATCGCCTTCATTATCGCGAGCTTCAGTGCCCAGCATACGGGCAAGGGGGACGCGGCAGCGGCGCGACGCTTCGGTTGGTACGGTCTCGCGTTGGCCCTTGGCGCACAACTCGTGATGCTTGCGTTGCTGCCCGGCTTAGCGTGGCTGCTGGGGTATTTCGACTATTCCCCCGAGGTTGAAGTCCTCATGCACCGCTATTTATCGATTCGACTCCTATCGACCGGCGCCGCCGTCGGCATTGAAGCGCTCGGCAACTATTACGGTGGCGCCGGCAGGACCGCGATGTTCATGCGCGCCAATCTCTCCGCGATGGGGCTGAATGTGCTTTTCAATTGGTTGCTCATCGATGGTCATGCCGGATTTCCAAAGCTCGGGGTGGCCGGCGCCGCGTGGGCCAGCGTGGCCGCCACCACGTTGGCCTTTGTGGGCTTTCTGTTGGTGTTCCTATGGCAGGGTCGACGCTTCGCTCCGCCCCAACTCAAGTGGGCGGAGTGCTTCCGTTTATTGCGCTTTGGCATTCCGGCGGGACTCAATTGGGCGTTTGAGTTTTTCGCGTTTATCGCTTTCATCAACATCGTGGTGGCGGGTCTCGGTACGGTCAGCCTCGCGGCGATGATGGCGGTGATGCAATTAAATTCATTTTCGTTCATGCCGGCTTTTGGTCTCGGCTCCGCGGGCGCGATATTGATCGGTCAGGCGATTGGCGCCGGGAATAAGGACGCCGTGCCTGGCATCCTTAAACTCACGTTCTTCATTACGGCCACCTGGATGGG
>JAYUEZ010000028.1:0-7618 GCA_043738965.1 Gammaproteobacteria bacterium | reverse complement strand
CCACACCGAGCAAATGTCCCAATAAGGGTTCATCAGTCGCGGTCGCGTCACTTAACTTCGGCAGCGGCTTCACTGGCACTACCAGCACGTGCAGCGGTGCCTGCGGATTCAAGTCCTTGAACGCGATACAAAGCTCATCTTCATAGACAATTGCCGCGGGAATTTCGCGGTCGATGATTCGCGTAAACAGCGTTTTATCGATCATTCCACAACTCCTATTTGAATCAGAACCACTCTCAAAATTGGTTCTGGTGGGTTCAGACTAGGCGCGCGACCGTCGAGGAGCGCAGTTTACCGGTAGTAAATGAGCACCGCAGACGGTGGCGCTTCAACGTATGAGCGCGCCAGAAGCAATTTTGAGAGTGGTTCTAGTTCATCAACTTTCGTTTTGATAGTAGTGCATCAAAATTTTCGCGACTTCGGGGCGCGCGAATTCCGGCGGCAGGGCTTGACCGGCCGCGAGCATGTCTCGAACTTTGGTTCCCGAAAGTTGTACGAAATCTTCCGGCGCATGATCGGGTGCATCGCGCATCATGACCACACGTCCCAGCTTCTTCGAAAACGCGGTGTTGTCGGCTTCGAAAATCTTGATGGTCAACGCGCCGACCGGCACCTGGTCGTGGAAGATCTTCTGCGCGTCGAAGGGACCGTAGTAACTGCCGACCCCAGCGTGGTCGCGGCCTACGATGAGGTGCGAGCAGCCGGCATTTTGCCGAAACACCGCGTGCAATACCGCTTCACGCGGGCCGGCGTACAGCATGTCGAAACCATAGCCGGTGATCATCACGGTGTTGGCGGGAAAATACAGTTCGACCATCTTCCGGATCGCGGCGTCGCGAACGTCCGCCGGAATGTCGCCCTTTTTCAGTTTGCCGAGCAGCATGTGGATCAAGACGCCATCGGCGCCCACCGCCGCCTGCGCCATCTTGCACAATTCCTCATGCGCGCGATGCATTGGATTTCGCGTCTGAAACGCCACCACGTTTTTCCAACCGTGTTGCGCGATTTCTTCACGGATTTGCGTCGCCGTGCGAAACGTCTCCGGAAAGTCGCGTTCGAAATAGCTGTAGTTCAAGACCTGAATCGGGCCCGCCAACAGCGTCGACCCCTGCTCCAAGAAAGTCGCTACGCCGGGGTGTGCGCGATCCACCGTGCCGAAAACGCGCTCGGCGATATGTTCGAGTTCGGCGGCCGTGAGTTGTTCGACCTTGGACACGGTTTGTACAGCAAGGACCGGATTACCCTCGACATTCGGATCGCGCAGTGCAACGCGGGTGCCGGGCGTGATGCCGCTCGCGGCGTGCGTCAAATTCACGCACGGCACGGGCCAAAACAAGCCATCGGTGGTGTGCATTTTAGCGGCGATGCTTAGCGTGTCCGCGCGATCGTGGTACCCGCGGAGCGGCGTGAAATAACCAGCGCCCAACATCACCGCGTTCGCGGCGGCGGCCGAATTAACGAGCAGTGACGGTAGCCGTTCGGCGGTGGCGAGTAGTGCAGCGTTCTGCGCGGCATTGCTGACGATTAGGGGTTGTAGGTACTCCGCGCCGTGGGGCTTAATCATGCAAGGTCTCCTTGAAAATTTTAAATAAAAGTGACGAGCGCAGTCTTCGCAGCGCCCGGTGACAAGACTTCAGCGTTGACGGCGGGGAATAAAGATCGCGCGTTGTGCGTCCCGCACGATGTCGCCCAGATGCACGCCATAACGGGCCGACCGTCGCTCTTCAAAATAGAGACGCAGGGTATGCACGATGGTTGGGAAGGCCAGGTCGTGCCACGGGATCTCGTGTTCAAGGAACAATTTACATTCGAGACTTTCGCTACCGGGGCCGAATTCAAGGTCGAGCAGGCGCGACCGAAACATCATATACACCTGATTGGTATGCGGGATATTCATGACGGTATAAAGACCCAGCAATTCGACCCGCGCATTGGCCTCTTCCAAGGTTTCGCGCTCGGCGGCTTCCTGAGTGGTCTCCTCGTTCTCCATGAACCCCGCCGGCAGCGTCCAGTAGCCATAACGCGGTTCGATCGCACGCTTGCAGAGCAGAATGGAATCTTCCCATTCGGGAATACAGCCAACGACGATCTTTGGATTCTGATAAAAGATTTCGTTGCAGCTACCACACACATGACGCGGTCGATTGTCGCCCGTCGGGACCACCCAGGTGATCGAGTTTGAACCGCAAAAACTGCAATATTTCATTGACGTCCTAACCGGGATGCGGCGCGACTAGATTCGGTTTCAAGCTTGGCCACACGCGCTCGAGCATGGTCGGCTGCGCGGCGGCAGTGGGGTGCAGGCCATCGGCTTGTAGAAGCTTGGGATCCAGTGCAATCTCGGCCAGAAAGAACGGCGCCACGCTAACGTGGCGCGGGGCATCGCCGAGTTCGGAATAAATCGCATCGAAGCCCTGCGTATAGTCCTGACCGTAATTGGGCGGCAGGCGCATTCGTAACACCACCGTTCGTGCATTCGCCAGCTTGCTGAGCTCGATGATCGACGCAAAATTGCGGCGAATTTCGGGCAACGGCAGACCGCGTAACCCATCGTTGGCGCCGAGTTCCACCACCACGAGCGCCGGCCGATGCGCACGCAATAGTTCCGGCAGGCGACGTCGACCACCGTCAGTTGTTTCGCCACTAATACTCGCATTGATAACTTGATGCGGATACCCTTCCTCCGCCAATCGTGCTTGCAGTAACGCGACCCATCCCGCTTTAACGTCAATGCCATAGGCAGCACTTAAGCTATCGCCCAAGACGAGGATCACGGGTTCCGCCGCCAGGCTTGAGCGGCCAAGCAGTAGTAGACCGACGAGAATCACCGTGTGTAGCGCTTTAGTCATTGCCGAACATCTATCCAAGGAATTCACCGGACCAACGGGTCCGCTGACCGTGGTGGATGATATCAATTTTACCCTCGAACGCGCTGCCTCGTGCGCCGTGGTCGGCGCTTCAGGCTCGGGCAAATCGACCTTGCTCGGCTTGTTGGCCGGCCTCGACACCCCGACACGCGGACGTTGCATTCTCAATGATCAGGATCTGACCGTGCTCGATGAAGACGCGCGGGCGCGACTCCGCAACCAACATATCGGCTTCGTGTTCCAGCAATTTCATTTGCTCGCCACGCTGACAGCACTCGAAAATGTCTTACTACCCCTTGAACTCGGCAACGCGCCACAGCGCCTGCAACGCGCGCAACACGCCTTGGAGCGCGTTGGCTTGGCCTCGCGTGCGGAACACTTACCACGCCAACTATCGGGCGGTGAACAACAACGGGTGGCGATTGCGCGCGCTTTCGCGACTCGTCCGAGTCTGCTCTTTGCCGATGAACCCACCGGCAATCTCGACGCCCGCACCGCGACCCAGGTCATGGATCTGTTGTTCGAACTGAATCGCGAAGCCGGCACAACCTTGATCTTGGTCACGCACGATGAACGCCTTGCCGGCCGCTGCGCCGAACGCCTTGAACTCGACGGTGGACGCCTCCGTGATCGGTGAGCAGACGATGGATTGGGGCACGCTATTGCTGCAAGGAGCCCGCGCGCTACGCCGCGACATTCGTAATCCACATTTGGTAGTCGTCGCTGGCGCACTCGTCGTGGCAGTGGCGGCGATGACCGCGGTCGCCACCTTCACTGATCGCGTACAACGCGCGCTCACGCTGCAAGCGAGCGCTTTATTGGCGGCCGATCTCGCCGTCAATTCCAGTTACGCCATCCCGCCACTCTATCGCGAGCGCGCGGAGCAGTCTCAATTGCGCACCAGCCAACTCCTCAGCCTGCGCAGCATGGTGACGTTTAGTGGCGGTCTGCAGATGGTCGAATTGAAAGCCGTGAGTCGCGGCTATCCGCTGCGCGGTGCGCTGCTAACGGCGCCCTCTGCCTATGCCGCGCCAACACCGGAAAATGGCGGCCCAGCACCGGGCAGTGTGTTCGTCGAAGCCCGTTTGTTAACGCTGCTAAAAGCGAATGTCGGGGACACTCTCCACCTTGGCAGCACCACGCTTAACATTGCGGCTGTCCTGGTGCTCGAACCCGATCGCGCGGGCGATTTATTTTCGATTGCGCCGCGCGTGATGATGAATCTTGCCGATGTCGCCGCCACTGGCCTAGTCGTCCCAGGAAGTCGCGTGCAACACAGCTTGCTCATCGCCGGATCGCCGGTTCGAGTGAGTGAGTATTCGGCCGCGCTGCCGCGGAACGCCGATCTGCGGATCGTCAAACCGTCCGAGGCCCGACCCGAAATTCGTTCCGCACTCGAACACGCGCAACAGTTCCTAAGCTTGGCCGCATTGGTCGCGACCACCTTGTCGGGTCTTGCACTACTCGTCGCGGCCCACAGCTTCGCCACCGAGCAAGTGGAGGTAATCGCCATTCTGCGCACCTTGGGCGCTTCGCGCCGGGCGGTAGGTTTACGTTACAGTGTGGAACTGTTGTTACTCGGCGCCACCGCGTCGGTTGTCGGTGCACTGACGGGCGCCGTACTCGAATTAGGCTTGGCGCAGGCGTTATCGGGTTGGGTGCAAGGCGCGCTACCACCGGCCGCTTTGGGTCCGCTGATTTACAGCAGCGTCGCCGGCATGTTCGCGCTCATTGGCTTTGCCCTGCCGCAACTCCTGGCGCTTCGCGATGTGCCGCCGGCGCGTGTGCTACGCCACGACCTCACGTGGCGTCCGCCACGCACGCCAATGTTAATTAGCAGTGCCGCCGCGGCGATTGTTTTGATTGCCCCGTGGCAAGCCGGCGATCCGAAAATCACCGCCTGGTCCTTGGCCGGATTGGCCGCGTGCTTGGTCGTGCTCTTTGGTTGTGCGAGCGCAATGTTAAGCGCGTTTCGCCGCTGGCATCGCCAATCGCAACACTGGTGGCGCAGCGGGCTGACCAACCTCACACGCCGACCGGCGCTCGCGAGTCTGCAAATTTGCGCGCTGGGTCTTAGCGTCATGGCCATCATGCTGCTCAGTTTCGTTCGCACGGATTTAGTTGCCAGTTGGGCAAAGAGTCTGCCGCCAGGCGCACCAGATCAATTCCTAATCAATATCCAAGCCGAACAGATCCCGGCGCTCGAAGAATTTCTAACCGCCCATCATCTGCAATCGGCCGGCGTCTATCCGATGGTGCGCGCGCGGCTCACGCAGATTAACGATCACGACGTAGCGCCCGAGGATTACGCCGATCCGGGTGCGCGGCGCCTGGCTGACCGCGAATTTAATCTTTCAAGTGCGGATCAATTGAAAACCGACAATCGAATTATCAGTGGCAAATTCTGGCAGGGCGGCGAGTCAGCCGATCAGTTTTCGTTCGAGGAAGAGATCGCGCACACGCTGGGCATCAAGCTCGGTGATCACCTGACCTTTCGGGTGGCCGACCGCACGCTGAGCGGGGCGGTAACGAGTCTGCGCCAAGTCAATTGGGAAACTATGGAGGCGAACTTTTTTGTTATAAGCCCGCCCGCGCTACTCGCGGATCTGCCGGCGACGTTTATCACTAGCTTTAAATTACCCAACGGCGAATTCTCACTGCTGCAAGATTTGGCGACGCTGTTTCCGAGCGTCACGATCATCGATGTCAAAGCGCTAGTGCAACAAGTGCGCGCGGTGATGGACAAGGCGTTAGCTGCGATTCAATTCGTCTTCTTATTTACGGTCGCGGCCGGTCTGATGGTGGTCTTCGCCGCGATTCAGGCCACGCAATCCGAACGTCTGCACAATGCGACCGTCATGAAAACGCTCGGCGCGACTCGCGCGAAAGTATTGGCGCTTACCGCGGTGGAGTTTCTCGCGCTCGGCGTGCTCGCGGGCACCATCGGTACGCTCGCCGCCAGCGCCGCGGCCTGGGCGTTGGCGACCCACGTGTTAAGCATTAACTATGTGTTCAATCCGCTAGCCTTGGTTGTCGGTATTGGACTCAGCGTCGGCGCGGTGGTGCTGGCGGGATTGCCGGCGATACTGCGCGCCTCGTATCAACCCGTGGCGCAGGTGTTTCGTGAATGGACTTAGACGGCTTCTTACTTTATTCAACCCGCGCGTCGGCGGCCGCGGTCCACGGCGGACTCACCAGCGCAATAAAGCGCAGCATGCCGCCGCCGGTGTTTTCGATCCATTGCTCGGCCCCGCGAGGAATGAGCACCGCGTCTCCAGCGCTGACCAGTCGCGTCTCGGCATCGACGTGCATCAGTCCCTCGCCCTCCAATAGGTAGTACACCTCGTCGTGTTGTAAGCGATGACGATAGGTGCGCTCGCCATGGGCAACGGTCGCGACGGCCAATGAGTACGGCAACTCAATTGAATCGTGTGCCGGGTGAAATACTTCGCGGATCTCGCAACCATCATGTGCGGTCCACGGCGGGCAATCGCGCGTCGCTTTTACGAACATGGAGAGTCTCCTGTTAACATGCGCGCTGCAACGTTCAGCACGCCACGATGCCCAAATACCTCGGAAATCCACTTCCTTCCGACGCCAACCAATCCGCGGTTGGCGTCTTGCTCTGCAACCTCGGCACGCCGGACGAACCAACACCGCGCGCGGTGCGGCGGTATCTCGCCGAATTTCTCGCTGATCCGCGTTTAGTCGAGCTACCGCGTTGGCTGTGGCTACCGATTTTGCATGCAGTGATTTTAAACATTCGCCCGCGCCGCTCGGCGCACGCTTACCAAAAAGTCTGGACGCCGGAAGGCTCACCGCTCCGCGTGTTCTCCGAGCGTCAACGTTCCGCGATTGCCAAGCAACTCGCCGCGTCGCCGGCACCGCTCACGGTCGCGCTTGGCATGCGTTATGGCTCGCCCTCGATTGCAGACGCTCTAAACGAACTCCGCGCCGCTGCTATCAAGCGCCTCATCGTGCTGCCGCTCTACCCACAGTATTCGGGACCGGCGAGCGGCTCGGTGTTCGATGCCGTGAGCGCGGTAGTCCAGACCTGGCGCTGGGTGCCCGATCTACATTTCATTTCGAGCTACTTCGATGCGCCAGGCTATATCACAGCATTGGCAAATTCGATTCGCGAGTACTGGTTCGAGCACGGACGCGGCGTACGCCTGTTTTTTTCGTTCCACGGACTGCCGCTAAAATTTGTTCAGGCTGGAGATCCGTATTTTTCCCAATGCCACACGACTGCGC
Source organism: Gammaproteobacteria bacterium (assembly GCA_043738965.1). Lineage (GTDB taxonomy): Bacteria > Pseudomonadota > Gammaproteobacteria > CAIKBL01. Next base: position 497 of record JAYUEZ010000028.1, on the reverse strand, counting down.
GATTGGTCGCGGCCCAGTTGGGCCTCAATGAGACCGACTGGCAGGTCGTCTTCCAGTCTCGGTTTGGACGCGCACGTTGGTTGGAGCCCTATGCGGATGTTACCTTCGCCGCTGCCGCTCGCGCAGGCCTCAAAATCATTGACGTGGTGTGTCCTGGTTTCGCCGCCGATTGCTTGGAGACCTTGGAAGAAATCGCGATTCAAAATGCGGCGCAATTTCAGGCTGCCGGCGGCAGCACGCTGCGTTACATACCGGCTTTAAATGCTCGCGCCGACCATATCGCAGCGTTGACTTCGATCATCGAACAAAATCTTGGCGCGGATTAAGTTTTGTTCGCGGTGTGGACTCCGACTCGGCACAATAAGCAGGGCTTGATCTTGAGTAGTTGAAAGGCGGTTATCGACCGAGAGTAATGGAATGGACCCATCCCCACTTTAACGGCGTCACTGAGTGCGCCAGGATGAAGGTGTTACGAATACTTTCATACCAGAGAGGAG
>JAYUEZ010000027.1:0-2891 GCA_043738965.1 Gammaproteobacteria bacterium | reverse complement strand
TCGATCGCGCGAATAACGTGCGGACGTTTCTTATCTCGTCCGATGAAACGGCGACTCTGGTTCAGGCGACCTTCATCGAACGGACGTTGGACTACGGCGCGACCTTTAAATACGTGCAAGACATGGTTAAGCGCGAGCGCGATGCGCAACATGAAGTGTATGCCGCGGGCCAGCCCATGTTGACTGGTTGGGTTTACACCTTTCAACGCCAGATGTTGATGATTTTCGGGATCACCGCGGCGGCCTTGATTGGTTCGCTCATCATTTATATGCGCAATATTCCGGGTGTCGTCGCCCCCGTAACGGTCAGCATCGTCGGCGGCATTTGGGGCTTTGGACTCACTGGATGGCTCAAGCACCCGATTGAGCCGCTGATCATGGTGGTGCCGATGCTGCTGGTCGCGCGTGCGTTCTCGCACTGTGTGCAGTATCTCGAGCGTTATTACGAAATCCTGCATGAGGTGGGCGATAAACGAAAGGCCGCGCAATTATCCCTTGGTGTGATGATGGCGCCGGGTATTCTCGGCATCATCACCGACATGGTCTGTCTGTTCTTGATCGCCATCGCGCCAATCCCCGTAATGCAACGCTTTGCGATATTCTGCGGCTTCTGGGCCATGGCATTGATCCCAACCGACGTATTTTTGTCGGCCTTGCTCGCCTCCTACCTGCCAACGCCGAACAACGTCGATGTGCTAATCGGCAAGAGCGACAAAATTACCTGGCATAACAAGCTGATCAAGATGCTGGGTTGGATCGCGAGTCTGACGCACGGTCCGCGCGCCAAGCTGACTACGGTGGTCATGGTGATTATCAGCGCGTTCGCCTTTAGCTTGATGCCTAAGCTCCAAATCGGTAACCCAGTCGAAGGCTCGAACCTGCTGTTTAATTCTTCGGAGTTCAACACCGCGGTGCGCGCTATTAATTCGCACTTTCCAGGCCTCATGACGCTCGAAATTATTTTCGAAGGCAAAGGCGGATTGGAAGGCCCACGCGTGCTGCGCGAGGCGCAGACGCTGACGACAATGCACGACATCCAACGTCAACTGGAGGCGATGGACAAACCGCCAGCGGCGACCTTGTCGTTCGCTGATTACTTGCCCGAGGCGAATCGGCTATTTGGCGGCGGTAATCCGAAATGGTCTCCTGTTGATCCTTCGAACGAAGCCGTTAACGGTACGGTTACCGCGTTGCTGTTGGGCTCGAACGCGAAGAACTACGGTCACGTGACCGACTTCACGATGCAAAACGGCACGGTCTCGCTCTGGTACAAGAATAACAAGCAAGACACCGTTGACCTCGCGCTCAAACAAGTGCGCGGCGTGATGGACAAAGTGGGTAGCGACCACCCGAACTTCACCATCCGTCTCGCGACCGGGGCGATTGCGCTTCAGCAATCGGTCAATGACGTGGTGCATCAAAACAAATGGCGCATCTTGGGCTTCCTGAACATTATCATTCTCATTGTCTGTAGCCTCGCGTATCGCTCGGTGGTTGCCGGTATCATTCTATTGATTCCGGTCAATCTCTCGAATGCGCTGCTGGAAGCCGTGATGGTGTTGATGGGGATCGGGCTTGATGTAAACAGCTTGCCTATCGCGAGTATCGGTATCGGCGTCGGTATCGACTATGGCATTTATTTGGTCAGCCGCATGTGCGAGGAATTCCACGACACGGGGCATTACGGCGACGCCATTCAGAAGGCGGTGACGACCTCCGGCAAGGCTATTTTCTTCACGGCGACGATCGTCTTGGTCAGCATCATGCCATGGTACTTCCTGTCGGATTTGAAGTTCCTGTCGGACATGGGGTTGCTGCTCGTCATGGTGATGACCATCAACATGGTTATTTCGTTGATCGTGCTGCCCCTCTTGGTGTGGTGGATCAAGCCGAACTTCATTGCCAACGAGCATCAGCTGATTTCGGAGAAGATCGACTACTCCGAACACGCGGCTGCCGCTTAAGCAAGCGCCATTCGACCCAAGTATTTATGAGGACATTTTCTGTGAATAGATCGCATTTAATTACGCTAGCACTCCGCTCGTCGTTCGTCGTCCTGGGCCTATTTGCCACCAATGCGAATGCCGTCGATGCGGCGGCCATGGCTGCCCCGGCCGCGAGCGAAGAGCTGGCCGAAGTTCATTCAGGCATCCCGCACGACGCTGTTTACGCGATGGCGATCGAGGGCAAAACCGGCTTCGCTATTGGCGCGTTCGGGCAAATCCTCGGCACCGCGGACGCCGGTATATCCTGGAAGCCGGTCGCTTCGCCGACCACCATGGGGCTGTTTGGCATTGCGCTGAATGGCGATAAACGCATTATTGTCGGTCAGCGCGGCACCGTGCTGTTGGGCAAACCCGATGGCACCTGGGATGCCATCAAGAGCGGCTCTGAAAAGCGCCTAATGAATGTCGCGGTCAACGCTTCTGGCCTCGCTGTCGCCGTCGGCGAGTTCGGCACGGTGTTACGCTCCAAGGATGCGGGCAAAACCTGGGAGCCGCGCAAACTGGAGTGGGCGAGCTTCCGCGAAGATGGCTATGAACCCCACATCTATACCGTGCGAGTTGAAGACTCAGGTCGAATTACGCTCGGTGCGGAGTTTGCCTATGTCATCGTTTCAGAAGACGCTGGCGAGACTTGGAAACTGGTCAATAAGGGTGAGAAATCGATTTTCTCGATGTACGTGTTACCCGATGGCACCGGCTACGCGGTGGGCCAGGAAGGTCTGGTGTTAAGAACGCAAGACAACGGCGCCACCTGGCAAGCCGTGGACACCAAGAGCGAAGCTAATCTATTCGGGGTGTGGTGTTCGAAGCATGGCGAAGTGGTCATCACCGGCATGCGTGCCCTGGTTCGCAGCAGCGATAGCGGCGCCACATGGGCGAGTTCCT
>JAYUEZ010000026.1:0-2906 GCA_043738965.1 Gammaproteobacteria bacterium | reverse complement strand
CCACATGTGCAGGTGCAAAAAGCGCTTTCGGGCGACGAGATAGTGATACGCTTCGCGCACGAGAAAAAGCATCGGAGGGAAGACCATGGCACTAGCTTTATCGCGCGAGGACCTACTCGAAGCCTATCGCCGGATGAAAACCATTCGCGAGTTCGAAGAACGGGTCCATGTGGAATTTGCCAAGGGTGGCATACCTGGCTTCGTGCACCTGTATGCAGGTGAAGAAGCGTCCGCGGCCGGCGTCTGCATGAATCTAAACGACGACGACAAGATCGCGAGCACCCACCGCGGCCATGGTCATTGCATCGCCAAAGGTGTCGACGTGAAGGGCATGATGGCCGAGATCTACGGCAAACGTACCGGTACCTGCCACGGCAAAGGCGGCTCGATGCATATCGCCGATCTCGATACCGGGATGCTGGGCGCGAATGGCATCGTCGGTGGTGGACCACCGCTGGTCTGCGGAGCCGCGCTCGCGGCGAAGTTTAAGGGCAAGGGCGGCGTTGCCGTGGCCTTTTTCGGCGATGGCGCCTCGAATCAGGGGACTACCTTCGAAAGTTTGAACCTCGCGGCGGCGTGGAAATTACCCGCAATCTTCGTCGCGGAAAACAATGGTTATGCGGAAGCGACTGGCGCTAAATTCTCGGTGGCGTGCGGTGATGTTTCGACTCGCGCGGTAGGCTTCGGCATGCCTGGCATCACGGTTGATGGGCATGATTTCTTCGCCGTGTATGAAGCCATGCAAACCGCGGTACAGCGCGCGCGGCGGGGCGACGGGCCGTCGCTAGTCGAAGTAAAACTCGATCGCTTCTTTGGTCACTTTGAAGGTGACAATCAAAGTTATCGTGCCCCAGATGAAGTTAAAAATGTGCGCGCCAACAAAGATTGTCTCAAACGCTTCTCGGAACGCGCCAGTCAGCAGTACAACATTTCCGCGAAAGAACTCACGACGATCGACGACGAAATCGCGAAGTTGATCGACGAGGCAGTGGCCGCCGCCGTCGCCGCGCCCGAACCGGCGCCCGAGGATTTGCTGACCGACGTCTACATCAAGTATTGAGGAGCGAGTGACATGGCGCGAAAAATTTCATTTCAACAAGCGATCAACGAAGCCCTCGATCAAGAAATGGCGCGGGATCCGACCGTCATCCTAATGGGCGAAGATGTGGTCGGTGGCACCGGCGCCGACGGCGAGATGGATGCCTGGGGCGGTGTGCTCGGCGTGACCAAGGGCCTCTACGGCAAGTACGGAAACCGCATCATGGACACGCCGATTTCCGAATCCGCGTTCGTGGGCGCGGCGATCGGCGCCGCGACCTGCGGCATGCGCCCCGTGTGTGAACTGATGTTCATCGACTTCTTGGGTGTGTGTTTCGACCAGATCTACAATCAAGCGGCGAAATTCCGCTATATGTTCGGTGGCAAGGCGCGCACGCCGGTGGTCATTCGCACGATGATCGGTGCCGGCTTTCGCGCGGCGGCTCAGCACTCGCAGTGCTTGTATCCGATTTTCACGCACATTCCCGGCTTAAAAGTCGTCATCCCCTCATCGCCCTATGATGCGAAGGGGCTTTTGATCCAGGCCATTCGCGACGACGACCCGGTGATTTTCTGCGAACACAAAGCGCTCTACACGATGGAAGGCGAGGTGCCGGAGGAGTCGTACACCATTCCGTTCGGCGAGGCCAAAGTGGTTCGTGAAGGATCGGATGTGACCATCGTCGCGTTGGCGCGTATGGTGAATATGGCGCAAAAGGCCGCGGCGAATCTCGCCAAGGATGGCATTAGCTGCGAGATTATCGATCCGCGCACCACATCGCCCTTCGATGAAGAGACGATTCTGGAAAGCGTTGAGAACACCGGCCGTCTGGTTATTGTCGATGAAGCCACGCCACGCTGCGGCATGGCCGCGGACATCTCGGCGATGGTCGCGCAAAAGGGTTTCAATTTTTTGAACGCGCCAATCGAAATGGTCACTCCACCGCATACGCCGGTGCCATTCGCTGGGTCCCTTGAAGATCTCTACATCCCAAGTCCCGCCCGCATTGAAGCGGCAGTGCGTAAATGCGCGGAGTATGCGTAATGGCAAACCCGGACATTACGCCGATTACGATGCCGAAGTGGGGTCTGTCCATGCAGGAGGGCAAGGTCGTGCAATGGCTGGTATCGGCGGGCACGGCGGTGAATATCGGCGATCAAATGCTCGACATCGAAACTGAAAAAATCGCGAATACCTTCGAAGCGCTGGAAAGCGGATTACTACGGCGGCAAGTCGCACAAGCCGAAGAGGTGTTGCCAGTCGGCGCCTTGCTCGGCGTATTTGCGCCCGCGTCGGTGAGTGACGAGGCAGTCGACGCCTTCATCACTGAATTTCAGGCGAGCTATGTGCCACCGCCGCCGGAAGAAGGTGACACGGGACCGGCGTATCAATGGGCGGACGTTGGCAACTACAAGTTGCGCTACTCAAAAGTTGGCGACAGCGGGCCGGCGGTGATTTTGATCCACGGTTTTGGCGGCGATCTCGGCAATTGGCTGTTCACGCAAGAGCCGCTTGCGGCGCAGGCTCAGGTGTATGCACTCGATCTGCCGGGCCATGGTCAATCGAGCAAAGCTATAACCGATGCCTCGGTACCCGGTTTGGCGAACATTATCATTGGTTTTATGGCTGCGATTTCAATTTCGCGCGCGCACCTCGTCGGTCATTCGCTCGGGGGCGCGATTGCGCTGCAGGTCGCGATCACCGTGCCGGCGCGCGTCGAATCGCTCACGTTGCTGGCGCCGGCCGGATTGGGATCCGAAATCAACGCGAGCTATCTAACGGGTTTTATCAACGGTGAATCCCGGCGCGATATGAAACCCATCCTTCAACAACTCGTCGCGTCGCCTGACTTGATTACCCGGCAATT
>JAYUEZ010000025.1:0-7678 GCA_043738965.1 Gammaproteobacteria bacterium | reverse complement strand
CGCCCCATTGATCGATGCCGCGGAACAAGGTCGCCGGCCATTGGCTGGTGCCGCCGATACACATGATGTCGCGACGCATTTCGGCATCCGGGTAGATCATCTTCGACAGCACGTTGTAGGCCGGATAGAGCGATATTTCCATCGACTGAATTGGCGCGGTGGACACCGACGCGGGGAAATTCGCACAGTTCAGCGTGCCCGGCGTGGGATCGAAATTGATATGGCGGAGCGCCCCACCCACCGCGAAATATTGATCCCAACACAGGAGTTCGGTCACCGCGACCATGATGGCGCCACGCCAACCGGAATAGGTGGCGTTCATCGCGCCTTCTTGACCGGCCGAACCATCGTTCGAGAACACCAGCTTGTGGCCTTCCTTGCGCAATTGAATTTGCACGCGATGCGTGCGGCGATCGCCGGGCCGGCAGGCTTCGATATAGGTGCGGTCCTGCCACAGGCCATCGGGCAGTCGCGCCATTTTTTCGAGATAGGCCTTCTCGGAGTTATCGATGATTTTTTTCATCACGCCTTTGACTGTGGTCGGGCCATAGCGGCGGATCAGTTCCAGCACCCGATCGCGCGCGGTCGAATTGCCGGCCATCTGTGCGCGAAAGTCGAGCGCGACCAATTGCGGTTTGCGCGAGGCACGCAAGTAAACCGCTTCGATGTCGCGGCGGATTTCACCGTTTTCGATGATTTTGATCGGTGGCAGCATGATGCCTTCGTCGTACACCGATTCCGCCGACGGACAAAAACTCCCGGGCGTCATGCCGCCAATGTCGTACTGATGCAGACAATTGGTGACCCAGCAGAACAGTTCGCCTTGCCAAAACACCGGACACAACAGCATGACGTCTTGCTGATGCGCGGCGCCAACCCACGGATCATTGGCGAGAAACATGTCGCCTTCGTTGATGCCGGGATTGTCCGATCGATTTTCGAGCGTCCACTTCACCTGGGTGTCGGTGACGCCGGACATGTACTGCATATACGGACCGAAGTAGACAAATTCAGCATCTTCGGTCAGCAGCGAAGGATTGAGATCGAGCGCATACATGGCGACGGGCGAGCCCGAAAGGCGTTGAATGGTCGCGCCGTGCTCCTCGTTGATCTGCCACAGGTTGTGGCGAATCACCTCGTAGGTGACGGGATCGATGGTCTGGTCCCAGGCGCGGTGCAATTTCAACTTGGGCGAAATGCGTAACACCGCGGGCGGTACGTAGGGATGATTGACGCCATCAAATTCAATGTCGGTAATTTCGCTGATCCGGGGCATAGGGAAAATCCTCTTAGGCGTTCAGTCCAGTATCGATTACAAAATTGCTGAGCGCATCCATGCTGACCGCTTGCCCAGGGTGGACGACGATCGATGTCGTCGCGGTCTCAATCACGCACGGGCCATCGAGCAGATTTCCAGGTGCCAAGCGATAGCCATCGTAAATCGGCGTGGTGGTGAGGCGTTTCTGTTCGGCCCAGTAAATCTCGCGTTCGCCGGTTTTCGCGACGGGCGAAACCGCTGCGATTAGCGTGGTAGCGGCAACTAGCTGCGGCTTGCGCGAGACAGCACTCGCGCGCACTCGGAACGTGACGCATTCGAGCCGTGCGCCGGGCAACGAAGCGCCGCGACCATAGAGTTGTTCGTAGCGCCGCACAAAGCGCGCGCGCAAGTCGTCGAGCTCGTCAGGTTTGAATTCACGTTGCTCGAACTCAACCTCGACTTCGTTGATCTGTCCGCGATGGCGGAGATCGATCGAATAACGAAAGTGCTGACGCTCGGGCGGGATGCCATCCTCAGCCAATTCGGCGCGGCCTTTGGCTTCAAGTTCTGCGAGCAGCGTGTTGATGCGGGTAACATCGAAGGGCGACGCCATGATTCGCACCTGTTCATTCACGTGTAGCGTATCGGCGGACGCGGCGCCGAAGGCGCACCAGGTCGAGGCCGTGTCGCCCTGCGGCACGATCACACGCTTGATGCCGGCCTCGCGCGCGGTGACCGCCATGTGCACTGGGCCCGCGCCACCGAAGGCGAACAGCACGAAGTCGCGCGGATCGAGCCCTTTTTGGATGGTGGCTTTGCGCACCAGATCGGCCATTTGAAATTCAGCGATTTGCGCGACACCACTGGCGAGTTCGAGGAGACTCATGTCGAGTTCATTCGCCAAGGCCTGTAACCCCGCCGTGGCGCCCGCACGATCGAGTCGCATGGTCCCGCCAGCGAAATTCTCCGCGTCGAGATAGCCAAGCACGACATCGGCGTCCGTGGTGGTTGGCGTGGCGCCGCCGCGGCCATAGCAAATCGGGCCGGGATCGGCGCCAGCGCTTTGCGGACCAACGCGGAGCGTGCGCGTGGTTTTGTCGATCCACACCTTGCTGCCGCCGCCGGTGCCCATGGTTTGCACATCAACCTTGGGCAGAAAATATTCGTATTGATGAACCAGACTTTTGTACGAAACGACGGCTTTCGAGTCATGGATCACGCCGACATCAAACGACGTCCCGCCCATGTCGGTGGTGATGATGTTGGGTTCGTTCATCACCGAACCGAGGTAGAGCGAGCCGGTGACGCCGGAAACTGGCCCCGAATCCAAGGTAAGCAACGGCGCGTCGCAGGCTTTCCGTACTGAGATCGTCCCGCCCGCGCATTGCGTGATCTGTAAGGGAGGCCGGTAGCCGAGCTCCTTGAGTTGTGCGTCCAAGCGGCTTAAGTAGCCGACAGTGAGCGGTCCGATATACGCGTTCAAGGCCACCGCGGTGGTGCGTTCGTACTCGCCCCACTTGGGGGCCAATTCATACGAGCAACTCAGATAAAGATGCGGCGCGATCTCGGCCGCGATTTCTTTCATGCGGCGCTCATGTCGCGGTTCGAGAAACGACCACAGAAAACAGATCGCAAGCGCCTCGACGCCTTCCGCGACGAGTTCGTGCACGGCCTGCCGGGCTTCCGCTTCGTTCAGTTCCACCACCACCTTGCCAAAGCAATCGACCCGTTCGGAGACGCCCCGGATCAGGCGTTTGGGAATAATCGGATCGGGCTTGCTGCTCTCGGGAATATGCACGATGAGTTTGATGTCTTGACCCGAAAGTCCGCGCGAACCGCGCATGATGTGGATGACATCGTTGTGGCCACGGGTCGTCAACAAGCCGACTTTCCCGCCGCGGCGCTGGATGATGGCATTGGTGCCCGCGGTGGTGCCGTGGTTCAACATGGTGATCGAGCCGAGTAGCGCGGGTAGTTCGAGCCCCACGCGCTTACCCGCGCGCCGCAGCGCTTCGAGCACGCCGTCGGCGAAATTCTTGGGGGTCGACGGTGCTTTTGAAATCGTCAGACGGCCGGCCTCGTCGATGAGGACGCAATCGGTAAAGGTGCCGCCGATATCGAGGCCGCAGAGAAAAGAAGGCATTGCGATAAATCCTGGGGACAGAACTGGTTGAGGGCTTACGCACGGTTCAGCGACACTTCGTCGGCGATCCCGACCCGCCGCGCGCGCGTGTTATGCTTTGGGCTAAGTGTTAAACGAACGTTCAACGAAGATCAAGCGTTCGGTGACAGCCCTGACCACCGACAGGTTGCGACCCTGGAACGTTGGAGCAATACGGTCATGGCGGTGCGGTTCGACCTGGTGGCCGCGGCCTTTATGATCAAATTAAAACGTATCCGACCTGCGGCCGCTATTGTCGATCTCTACTGGGGATCCCATTATCTTGTTAGGTTCGATCACGATGACATTTGCCGAGACTGGCGGGATCGATGCGCTTTTCGCTGGCGTCCGCGCGGACGCCCTTGACCCGGTTTCTCGGCGTAGAGTCCGTTTCTGGCGGCCGGCTGCCGCCACCTCGCCACAAGCGGCGCTTAACGCCTGATGAGCTCGGCGCTCGGCAGTCCCCAACCAATGCCCGATCGCAAGACGCTCGGCTCGCGGTTATCTCTCGTCCGTGAATTGGCCGACGTGCACCGCGAGCAAGTGCTGGCGGCAGGGGAAAGTTTGACGATTCGCGCCGGCGCCACTTTTTGTCAGGATAAGCGCGAGCACGAGTGGGTCTATTATTTAATTAGCGGCACGCTAACCGCGACCGGCGTCGACCGCGTGGTGCGCGAACTCGACGCCGTCAACAGCGGCATTGTCGAAGCTTTCCACAGCCCCGGACACGGCGTGGTTAGCGCGCGGGCGCGGACCGAAGTGCGCGTCTTCCGGATCCCGGTCGCGATTCTCGGGCGCTTTATCAACATCGCCAACATGACCAATGCGGCAGCCTTGCTCGATGTGGTTGAACTCGGCGGTGAAGAGACCGGTGATGGTCTCGAGCTCGCCTTGGGAGTAGGCGTGCTCTCACGTTTGGCGGCCGACGATATTCAACGCCTGCTGCAGCGGGTCGACGAAGTGCCGGTGCGCGGTGGCGAAATCATCATTGAACAAGGCCAACGCGCCGACTGCTGCTATATCGTCAAGGCGGGAGTCGCGGAAGTGGATGTTGAACGCCATGGCGGGACGCAATATCGCGTGGCCTTCAAAGGTCCAGGTGATTTTTTCGGTGAAGAAGCGCTGATTACCCACGCGCCACGCCGGGCTACGGTACGGATGCGCGCGGACGGCGTGTTGTTACGCATCGCGGACCAAGATTTTCAGTCGCTGATCCTGCCGAGCTATGTGCGCGCCGTGACGCGGCGCGAAGCGGAAACGCTGATCAACGCTAACGCGGTATGGCTCGATATGCGCGAAGCGGCCGAATTTCAACATGGCGCGTTCCCCGGTGCGATCAACCTGCCGGAGTCGATCCTGCGTCTGCGCACGACCAGTCTCGATCCGCGGAGCCGCTTTATTGTGTGTAGCTTAAATCCACGGCAGAGCGCCCTCGGCAATTTCATGTTGACGGTGGCGGGCATAGACGCATTTTATTTAAACGAATCGATCAACAAAACCGAAGCGACGCAGCGCCTGGTCTTCGGTGACGAGATTGCCAGGGTAATCGACGCGCCGGTCGCGGACGATGACTTTGGCGCTGACGAGCCCCTGGTGGATTTCACGTCGACTCTCGACGAAGGGACTAAAACCGCGTTCTTATCGCAAGAAGCAATCCAAATTGGACTTGAAGATGTGCGTAACGCCGAACGCCAACGCTATCGTCGGCGCTTGCGCAAACTGCGCATCGAATTAATCGCTGAAGCGGATGCGCGGGTGCGCGCCGCCGTGCAAGAAGTTGAGCTGAGCTACCTGACCGAGCTTGAAAATAAACATCGGCAAGTACTCGAATTGAAGCGCAAGGTGGCGCTCCAGCATCGGGAGCTGTGGAAACTCAAACGCGTGCAAGATCGCGAAGATGCCGCGGCGCTCGAAGGTCGATGGTCGCCGGAAGTTAGCCCTGATAATGTGTGAGCGCTTATAGCGTCGTTAATATTGCAGAAGGGGGCGGCGATGACCATTGAATTCAACCCCTGCGGCGTGATCACGGTCACCACGGACTTTGGGCATCGCGGCCCCTATGTGGGGACCATGAAGGGGGTGATGATTGCGCGCTTTCCGAACGCGCGCATCATCGATCTCACTCACGAAGTCTATGTGCATTGGCCAGCGGAAGCCGGCTTTTGGCTGGAACGTTCGTACCATTATTTTCCGAATGGCTCCGTGCACCTCGCGGTGGTTGATCCCGGGGTCGGCACGGCGCGCAATGTGTTGGCGGTGGTCGGTCGCGGTCATCTTTTTCTGGCGCCGGATAACGGGTTGCTGGCGGGCGTCGTCGACCGCATCGAGGGCACCGCGATCAGCGTCGATCACGCGCGGTTGGTGGGCTTGGGGATCGATCGCCTGAGCGCGACCTTCCACGGTCGCGATTTATTCGCGCCGCTCGCCGCCGAACTCGCGGCCGGTCGGATGCGGCCGAACGCACTAGGAGCGCCGATCACGGATTACATTCCGTCTTTAATCGAAGCCCCCGAGCGCCGCGGCAATGAGTTGCACGGTATCGTCATCACCACCGATCATTTCGGTAATTTGATCACCAACATCGAAGGCGCCGAACTGGCGCGCTTCAAGCGGCCCGTGGTGCGCGCCGCTGGCCACGACATTGGCGTCTACCGGACTTACGCCGACGTGGCGCCCGGCAGCCTCCTTGCACTCATTAATTCTTTTGATGTGCTGGAAGTCGCGTGCGCGGAAAAAAATGCCGCCGAGATGTTGGGCCTCGGGCGCGGTGGGCCGGTCTCGGTGATCGAGACGCGCTAGATCTCGCCGAGAAAATCAAATTTTCCGACGGGTACCCCATTGTGGCGGAGTAGATTGTAGGTGGTGGTGACATGGAAGTAGAAATTGGGGACCGCCCAGTGCAGGAGGAATGATTTACCCGTGAAGGTAAACGGCCGGACCGGCGTTTTTATTTCAATGGAACGCGTCTCGGCATTTTGAAATTGTGCGGCGGTAAATCCGCTTAAAAAATCCAAAGCCTTTTTTATTCGCGCTTGCAGCTCGTCGATGGTCGTTTCGGTATCGTCCCATTTCGGTGGATCGATCCCCGCCAAGCGCGCGGCGGCACCCTTGGCGAAATCGGTGGCCAACTGAACCTGTCGCGCCAGTGCAAACATGTCCGGAAATAGCCGCGCCGTCAGCAGCACATTGGGCTCGAATTTATTGGCAGCGGCATGAGCCGCGGCCTTATCTAACAGGACCGACAGATTCTTCAGCGACTGACTGAAGCCGACAACAACTTGGTCGTGGATGGAGAGACTCATGGTTGGTTCCTTTTAATTAAAGTAAATCACGGAGTCGATAATACGCAGTTCCCAACAACAAAGCGGGGATCCTAAATAAGGCGCCGCCCGGAAAATCACGCTGCGGTATTCGCGCGAACACATCGAAGCGCTCGGCAGTGCCGGCCACCGCTTCAGCGATCAATTTACCTGCTAGGCCGGTTAACGCCATGCCATGACCAGAGAATCCTTGCGCGAAATAAATATCACGAGTCAGACGCCCGAAGTGCGGGAGGCGATTGAACGAAATGTCGACGAGCCCGCCCCACGCATAGTCGATTTGGGTGGTATTAAGTTGCGGGAACACCCGCGTCATTCGTTCGCGCATTGTCGTGATCAAATCGCGCGGGGTGTGTGCGGTGTAACTCACGCGCCCTCCAAACAGCAACCGGTGATCACTCGACAGCCGAAAATAATCGAGCACGTAATTGATGTCCGTCACCGCCATGTCATTGCTGATCAGCGATTTCGCGCGCGCTTCGCCCAGTGGCTCGGTAGCGACGATATAGGTACCAACGGGCATGATTTTCCGCGCCAAACTCGGAACCAGATTGGCGAGATAGGCATTGCCCGCGAACACGACCTGGCGTGCCGTGATGCGGCCCTTTGCCGTCATCACCATTGGAGTTGGCGACGACGTGTAGCGTTCGACGCGCGAGTTCTCGAACACGCGCACGCCAGCGCGACGCGCGGCTGTCGCGAGCCCCAGCGTGTAGTTCAGCGGATGGAGATGACCTGACTGGCTGTCATACAGCCCGGCGATATAGCGCGCCGAATGTAACAGCGCGTGTAAGGCATCGCCTTCCGCCAGGTCGAGCGGATAGTGATAAGTCTTGGCGAGTAATCGCTGATACGCGCGCAGCTCCACCCGTTGACGTTCTTTGATCGCGACGTGAATTTGGCCAGCGCGCCAATCGCAAGCAATGCCGTGTTTCGCGA
>JAYUEZ010000024.1:0-2916 GCA_043738965.1 Gammaproteobacteria bacterium | reverse complement strand
TCGTCGCGATTACGATCGCAATCGGCATCATCAATGTGGTCGTTATTCCCCAATTCGCGAAAATATTCGAGCGATCCCAGGTCGCGCTTCCGCTGCCGACGCGGGTCCTGATTGCCACCTCCGATTTTTTCTCGGCGTATTGGCCGTTGTTGATCGCGGTGGCGGTGGCGTCGGCCATGGCCTTTCGTGGGTGGATCAAGACCGAGCCCGGACGTTATCGTTGGGACGGCATCAAAATCAGGTTGCCTATAGTCGGTGATGTAATCTATCGCGCCACGCTCGGCCGCTTTGCGCGCGGCTTCTCGATGTCGCTCAGCGCTGGTGTGCCACTGACCCAGGCGTTGAGCGTGATGGCGCAAGCGGTCGACAACGAATTTATCGGCGAACGCATTCGGAATATTCGCACCGGCGTCGAGCGTGGCGAAACGCTGACGCGAAGCGCAACCGCCACCGGCATGTTTTCCCCGTTGGTACTGCAAATGCTCGCGGTCGGTGAAGAAACCGGCGCGGTCGACGATTTATTGGCCGAGTGCGCGGGATTTTACGAGCGCGAAGTCGACTACGACATCAAGAATCTAAGTCAAACCATCGAACCGATCCTGATCGTGGTCCTGGCCGGGTTGGTGTTGATCTTTGCATTGGGGATTTTCCTCCCCATGTGGGATCTGGCAAGTGTCAAATTGCATAGCGGGCACTAAAGCGCCGGCGCCGTGCGGTCGATAGCAAGGGACGGAATCAGCAAGGCGTGTGCGGCGGTTCCTCGACAGAGGTTCGTTGACAACGTTACGACTGGCCCGGTGCGAATAACCTAGGAGTCAAATTATGAAACAGCATCAAAGCGGCTTTACGCTCATCGAGTTGATAACGGTCATTGTGATCTTGGGAATCTTATCGGCATTTGCATTGCCCCGGTTTTCGGGACTTGAAGCCCAGGCTCGAGCCGCTTCAGTAAATGGTCTGGCCGGTAGCATTCGGTCTGCCGCAGCGCTCGCCCATAGTGTGCAGCTCGCGCAGAATTTAAGCAGCAGCACATCGGTTACCTTGGAAGGCCAGGTGGTCGCGATGTCCAATGGTTACCCGACAGCGGGCGCCGGTGGCATCGAGAATGCACTCTCGGATACCGGCACCTACACCCATACGGCGGCGACCGGCGTGTACACGGTGCCAGGCGGATCGAACGCTGCGACTTGCAGCGTGATCTATACGGCGGCGGCGGCAGCCAATACGCAGCCGGGTATTTCATCTCCTACCTCCGGTTGTTAATCATGCGCCCCCCACCGAGTGGGGGGGCGGCAGCGGCGGCTCGCCGCACAGTGTTTGCGTTCAATCCCACGGGTTGGACCGGGGTATCGGCGGCGCGCGGCTTCACCTTGGTCGAGCTGGTCACGGTGCTGACAGTGCTCGGCGTCCTGGCGATGATCGCCGCGCCCCGCTTCGCCGATCCCAGTCCGTTCGCGGCCCGCGGGTTCTACGAAGACGCCATGGCGGCGACCCGTTACGCGCAGAAGCTTGCGATCGCCTCCGGCTGCACGGTGCGGATCCAATTCAGTGCCGGATACGCCGTGTATGAGTCGTGCAATGGGGCACCTGAATCCGCGTTGACCCGGCCCGGCACGAGTGATCCGTTCACGAACACCGCGCCAACGGGAGTCAGCGTAGGCGCCGCGAGCTTCAGCTTCGACAAGATTGGTCGTCCGATCGTGATGACGCCGGGTAACAGTGTCGCGATCGGATCCTATGCGGTGACCGTAACGACGGAGACGGGGCTCGTCCAATGATCAGACGATCGCGTCAAGCGGGGGTGACTCTGATCGAACTCGTCACCTCGATGGTGATCTTGGCCGTCGCGCTCGGCGGGATTTTGTTGACCATCAACGGCGCGATCCGGCGCAGCGCCGACCCGATGGTGCAAGAACAAGCGTCCGCGCTGGCTCAAGCCTATCTCGAAGAAGTGACCTCAAAACCGTTCTGCGATCCGGATTTTTCCACGAGTTGCCCCGCCGCGTGCACGACGTCGCCTTGTGGCACGTGCGCCGGCGCGATTGGGCCGCCGGAGAGCCGCGCGACCTACGATGACGTGTGTGACTACAATGGTTTGACCAATGCGGGCGCCCGCGATCAGTTCAACAATCCGATCGCCGCATTGAATAACTACACGGTGGGAGTCGTCGTCTCCGGCAACGGCGAGACGCTGAACGGACTCAGTTCGAACAGCGGACAAATCGTCCGGGTCAGCGTCACCGTGTCGCATCCCGCATTGCCCGCATCCGTCGTCGTCGCGGCCTACCGCGCGAACTATTGAATGACTCGAGCGAGCCACGCGATGCAGGGGTTCACGCTGATCGAGATGATCACGGTGATGGTGATCAGCAGCATCATTGCCAGCGTTGTGTGGCGCGCGATCTCGCCGCAGATCGAAGGCGTCGAAGACACGACGCGCCGCGCCAAATTGGTCGATATCACGGAAACTGCGCTGAGCCGCATGACCCGTGAACTGCGCTTGGCGCTGCCGAACAGCATTCGAGTCAATGCTGGTGGAACTGCGATCGAGTTCCTACGGATCCTGACCGGCGGGCGTTACCGCGCGCAACCCGACGCCACCAACAATGATGTCTGCGCAGGCCCGGACACCGATTCGATTAATCTCGCGTCGAGTTCGGATTGCTTCGAGGCGCTGGGCGGGTTGCAGAACGTTACCCAGATCGTGGCCGGCGCTGGTGGCCGCGCTGGTTGCCTCGCGAGCAACATCGATTGCCTGGTGATCTACAACAGCGGTCAGACCGGTGCGGATGCGTATGCTGGCGATAATGTGGCCGGGATCGCCGCGGCAACATCGACCGCGAACGGGGTTGCCATCAAGTTCGATCGCAGCGATACCGGCACCGTGCTGCCGCGCGGCTCGCCGACGCAACGCTT
>JAYUEZ010000023.1:0-2916 GCA_043738965.1 Gammaproteobacteria bacterium | reverse complement strand
AGCAACGAACCTGTCCCGGGTGGCTGCTGTCCCGGCGCGCTTATGGGACACTGCTTGGCGGGTGTTTTAACCCGTGGATCGCAACGAGGACATTGATGATTACGACCTATGTTCCCACCACCGATGCCCTATTTGGGCGCCCTGGGTTTGTCACCACGGAATACTTTAAAACCACGCCCTGGATTGATCTCCTCAACCCCACGGTGGACGAGGAACAGCATGTCGAAGGATTGTTGGGACTCGATCTGCCCACGCGTGAAGAAATGCGCGTGCTTGAAGATTCGCACCGGCTCTTCGAGGCGACCGGCGCGATCTACCTCACCGCCACGGTCATGGTGAATTCCGATAGCGAATATCCGCGCACCGACGAGCTGACCTTCGTGCTCACGAAGCGTTGTTTGGTGACGGTGCGCTACGCCGAACCTAAGGCGATTGCCCTATTCGCGACCCGGAACGCGCAGCCGCCGCTGGCGTGTGCCAGTGGCGAGAGCGCGTTGCTGGGCTTGTTAGAAACGCTGGTCGAGCGGATCGCTGAAAATATCAACGCGGCCGGCCGGAGCCTGGACGACATGGTACACCGTGTCTTGAGCCCCGATCTTGGAAACCCGCGCGCAAAACTGGACTACGCCGCGATGTTACGCTCACTTGAGCGGCAGCAAATTTTGATCGCCAAGGCACGCGCGAGTCTGAATAGTCTCACGCGTGTGTTGAATTTCATCAATCGACCCGCATTGGAATTTGATTTAACCAAGAGCTTTCGGCCGCGGGCACTGACCGTGCTGCACGACATTCAGTCTTTGGTCGATCACACGAGTTTTTTGGCCAATAACATCAGTTTCGAATTGGCGGCAATCTTAGGGATGATCAACATCGAGCAGAATGGCATCATCAAAATCTTCTCGGTCGCGGCCGTGGTGTTCATGCCGCCGACGCTGGTTGCCAGCATCTACGGCATGAATTTTCATTTCATGCCCGAACTCGCATTACGTTTCGGTTACCCGTGGGCGCTGGTCGCGATGCTGGGGTCGGCGGTGGGGACCTATGGTTTTTTCCGGCGTCGCGGCTGGCTGTGACTCACCCGTTTCTCGCTGATTCAGGATGACCATGGCAGACTAGACCACCATGCGCGCCGAGGACATGGTCGAACTGGCCCCACGCGCCCAAAAAACTAAAAGCAATTGAAAATGGAGGAACTCACATGCCCCGTCTGAATTTCAAAACCCTGGCCCTTGGAGGGCTGTTATGCAGTCTGCACGGCGTGGTCCATGCGGTGGGGCTGACCGATCTCCTGATGGCAAAAGTCGGGGTGACGCAACCGCAGGCAGTGGGTGGGACCGGCGCGATTTTTAGTTACGCGAAATCGCAAATGACCCTGGAGAATTTCGCGAAACTCAAAGGCGCGGTGCCGGGAATGGATAAATATTTAGCTGCCGCGCCGCGGCTCGGTACGCCGGCTGCCACACCGGCCGCTGACGCGACCGCGGCGCCCGGCATGGGCGGCTTCGCGGATCAGGCACTGTCGATGGCGGGAGGCACCGCGCTCGGCGGCAAGGTTCAAGCGATTCAGCAATTGGCGCCGGCCTTCGCGAAGCTTGGCCTGAAATCCAAAATGATCGGCAAATTTGTGCCGGTCGTAACCGACTATCTGCAGTCTGCTGGCGGACCGTCGACGGTCAAACTTCTTACTGGTGCGCTTGGCTTCTGATTAAGGGTTTGATGTAAGGAGTAGGGGATGCCGCAATCGCGAGTCACGCAATGGTTATGGCCGGTGCTCTGCTTGTTCGCTTTGCGTGTCGGCGCCGAAGCGCTGGCGCCAGAAGCCGTGCCCGCGCCGTTGAAGCCTTGGATCCCGTGGGTGTTACAAGATATCCACGATCGCGAGTGTCCGTATTTGTTCAATGCCGACACTCGGCACTGTGTGTGGCCGGGTAAACTCGCGCTTGATCTCGGCGAGAACGGCGGCACGTTTAGTGTTCAAGTCGCGGTCTACGAAGCGGCCTGGCTGCCGTTGCCAGGCCGTGCAGGGCAATGGCCGGACGACGTCCGCGTTGATGGCGCGATCGCGACCGTCGTTGCGCATCAAGGCGTCCCAGCCGTTTCGCTCTGGGCGGGGAAGCACACCATCGACGGTCATTATGTGTGGCCGGCCTTACCAGAAACCCTGCAGGTGCCGCCGGATTTCGGCATCGTCGCGTTGAAAGTGGCTGGCCATGAGGATTCGACGCGCAATGCGCTCCGTGAGGGTCAACTCTGGTTGAAGAGTAAATCGGACGCGACACTCTCGACTAAAGATGAGGACCGCCTCGAAGTCCAGGTCTTCCGGCAAGTGATCGACGAGTTGCCGATGCAAGTCATCACCCAACTCACTCTCGATATCGCTGGCAAACAACGTGAAGTGAGTGTGGTAGGCGCGCTCTTGGCCGGCACGATACCGATGGCGGTGGACAGTCCGCTCCCGGCGCGCCTCGATCGCAGCGGTGAGTTGCGCCTCCAGGTTCGCCCGGGACATTGGATCGTACGCATCACCACGCGGCACACGGCGCCCGTGACCGTGCTGGCGCCGTTGGCTCCCGTCGCACCGTGGCCCAGTGACGAAATTTGGACGTTCGCCGCGCGCACGCCGTTGCGCTTGGTTGACGTGCAGGGCGCCACTGCGATTGACCCACGTCAAACCCAGTTGCCGCCTGATTGGCAAGGCCTCCCCACCTATCGCGTCGCCGCGACAGACGCGCTTAAATTCATCGAGCGGCGGCGCGGCGATCCGGATCCCGAACCCGATCAACTGAATTTAACGCGTCAACTCTGGCTCGATTTTGATGGCGCCGGCTATACCGTCAACGACACCTTGGCGGGGCGTATGACGCGCGGCTGGCGCCTGGAGGCGGGGCCCTCGCTTGAACTTGGTCGCGTGCTGTT
>JAYUEZ010000022.1:0-2921 GCA_043738965.1 Gammaproteobacteria bacterium | reverse complement strand
CCGCCACGACCAGTACGTCATGCTGACAGCGATCAATCATGTTCAGCAAATTACTAACCTTGGGATTCGCCCCGTGGGTTCGCGAATTCACCACCAGGCTAATCTCGAGCGACGGAAACCGACGCCGTAGGCGCATCACCACCGCCACCGCCGGATCCATGGGATCGCTGACGCCAAAGATCAACTCATAGTGCGGATACGTCTGCACGCAGAACGAGCGCAGACATTCGTAGAGCCGCGGCTCGGCGCCGCACAGCGGACGCATGACACTGATCATCGGCTGTGCCGTAGGCGCTTCCCGGTCGATGGGCGCGCTGGATTTAAACCTTGCGACTTGCCAAAACGCCAAGCCGAGATAACCAAAACTCGCCATGGCGATGAGATAAAGCATCATAAAATCTCCGTGCTCAGCGGATGCACCACGCGCGTACGCCTTCGCGGCGCAAAAAGTTCTCCGCGCCTTTGCCTTGCAGCATCGCGAGTTTGAGGTATTCATCGACAATCACCTGGCCGCGTGGACCAAAGTCCTCTTGCTTCTCAAGGAGGGTCTCGAAGAAAGTTGGGAGCGAAGGGATAATTTGCCGAAAGATATTTTTACTTACGACAATTTCTAGAAAGGCGATAACCATGCGGCGTATTAAACGCCCGGTATGTGATCTCCGTATTTCGAACTATCGCGAATTTGTAAGCTTGCCGTGGATTATTGTGTCGTGATGTACGGTATCTGCTTTTTGATACAAGACGACTTACGGAAACTCTGAAAAGTCCGCCCTGAACTTTTGCGGAGCTTCCTTAACTTTCAGTGATGTAACCCGCGCATCTCAATCACTGGCATTGCATGCCGCCGATTTCAAAGTGCGGGGCGCAGCAGCTTTATCTAACGCGACAGCCTAGTCTCGAGCACATGTACCCTTTTGTGTAGTTTCCGCTGCTTCGCACATCACGACACAAAACAACGCGCTTCCGAAATAACTCGATCACAAATAGAAATACTGTCGACACATCCGTCGACTTCAATGCACTTCGTTAAAAAGTCTCGCGACTCGCACACAGTTTCACTCACTGTCCTGAACTGATGGCGGCCGCCACGGAATTTTAATTGCGACTAACACATGAGGACTGATTATGAATAAACATTTAGTAAGCGTGACGTGCTGTGCAGTATTGATTGGCAACGTAAACGCCGACGATCATTGGTATGGATCGGCGACCGGCGGCGCAAGTCTCTTGAACGACATGCGTACGCATGGGGTCAACTACAATGGCCAAGATTTATCGGATGCACGCCTCCGTGAGGACTTGGCGGCGGGATATTTCGTGGGCGCCTCTTTTGGTCGTTCAATCGCCGAGCATTGGCGCGTCGAGGCTGAATTTTTGTATAACCAAAATGATCTTGATCACCTTGCTATCCGGACTGACGGCGGACTCGGTGCGGCGCTCGGAGGTGGATCGACGGCCGGTTCTCGGCTTCCGGGAAAGGGCGATACGGAAGCGAAAACGTTGCTCGCCAATGCCTTCTACGATTTTCAATTCCAGCAGTTCCGGCCATATCTCGGTGCAGGACTCGGCATAGCCCATATCACGATCAACGACTCGCGTGCGATTAATCTGCGCAGCCTACAAGCGACGGCCCCGGTTGATGACGCCAGTATCGCAGACAGCAGTGACACGGTATTTGCCTATCAAGTGGGCGCTGGGATCGGCTATCCCATCCGACCGGGTCTCACTGCCTCGGTCGATTATCGATTCTTAAGTGGATTGGATCCCGAGTTTCGCATCGCCGGAACTGCTAGCACGTACCATACGAATTACCACACCAATAACGTCGGGATGAGTCTGCGTTTCGATTTTTAAAAGCGCGTAGGGAGCAATTGGAGCCGGAGTTTCGATTATTCGATTATTTGGCAGTGTTGCGTCGCCGATGCTGCCGATAATCCGCTATGGATCGGCCATGGATGGCTGAAGGGTTTTTCACGGATGCGGCGACGAGCGAGAATTCACCTCCCAGGCGGGATTTACCACGTCATTTTGCGGAGTAATCACCGTCGTTCAATCTTCTATCATGACAATGACCGAGATTTGCTGAACGCGTCAGTGGGGCGCGCGGCTGCGGCCGATGCGGTACGTATTCATGCTTATTGCTGAATGACCAATCACATCCATCTCGCGGTCAACGACTGAACCAACGCTCGCGACTTTTGACCACCGATCTGCGGTCGCGCGCGTAGCGTATGCGCGATTCGTCGGCAGTGACGATCCTGAAAACGAACTGGCCATGTTTCGCGGTGGCGATCCCTACGATTCAAGGGTCCTTGGTGATGCCCAAATTTTGCCGAGCTATTCAGCGATTGGCGCGTCGAACCGGGAAGCAGACTGTGCAGCCGAGGTGGCGGCACGCTATGCGCAGGAGTTCAATGTCCGCTTGGCAGTTCTCAGGTGTTCGTCACGATGGCGGGCTCTCTGTCGGATTCGCGGCTTGATAGCGGAACGATTAGTCGAACATCATGTGGCGACGTTGTCGGAAGCGGCCCGGATCTTCAACCGGGCTCCTTCGACGTTGTGTTCGGCAATGAATAGGTATCGCAGCGGCGGCTCTAGCTGAATAATCAAATAATCGAAACGCCGGCACCAATTGCCCTAGCGACGATCGCGTTACGGGTGATGTAGGGAGATTGGTGTAGAGTCGCCGCGCGTCCGTTTTTCATGACGGGTTTCGTCATCTCTCGTCGCTACTTCTCTTCCGCCGCGCGCAACAGGCGCTGATGCGAATCGAATAACCGCGCGCCCAATACCTTACTGATGTTGCGAAACAATCGCGTCGCGATCCCCGGATAGAAACGCAAGCCTTTCTGCGCGCGAGTCGCGTCGAGACGTACGGAGGTCACGGGTGTGGTCGCGGTGATCGTGGCCGTGCGCGCCAC
>JAYUEZ010000021.1:0-2931 GCA_043738965.1 Gammaproteobacteria bacterium | reverse complement strand
AAACATCAACGGCCTTACCCAATTTGAAACCGACGTTTTCGGACCAGGAAGCGCCTTCGAGGCGGCGCCGATCAGTTTCAGATTTTCACCTCACGGGTACTTTTCCTACTTCCGCGAATCCACCAAGAAGCATTAGCATGTGGCTGCGTGCTGCGGAAGATGCCAAAGGATGGTGCCATGCAAATCGATCCTGCTACGAAACTGATTGGTCAGGCGCCAATTTTTCTTGACGTCCTGCGCCAGATCACAAGCGTCGCCAGCATCGACGCGCCAGTAATGATTGAAGGCGAAACCGGCACGGGCAAGGAACTGGTGGCCCGTGCCATGCACTATTCCGGCCCGCGCAGCGCGATGCCGTTCATTCCCGCCAACTGCGGCGCGCTACCCGAGGCGCTGATCGAAAACGAATTCTTCGGACACGCGCGCGGCGCCTACACCGATGCGCGCGAGCCGCAGCTGGGGCTCATCGCGCAGGCGCAAGGCGGCACGCTTTTTCTCGATGAAGTCGACACGCTACCGTTACGCGGACAAGTAGCGCTGTTGCGATTTTTGCAGGACCTTCATTACCGACCGTTGGGTGCGGCGCGCGACCAGCGTGCCGACGTGCGTGTCATCAGCGCCACCAACGTGAATCTCGACCAAGCGGTGCACCAGAAATTGTTTCGGCCGGATTTGCTCTATCGACTGAAGATTTTCTCCATCACGCTGCCGGCGCTGCGCGAGCGTCCGGGTGATGCGGAACTGTTGATAGCACACTTCCTCCGGCTCTATAGCAACCAGTACCAACTGGCCGAGCAACGCGTCGTTGATGCCGATCTCGCGTGGATCAGAAGCTATGCGTGGCCAGGCAACGTGCGCGAGTTGGAAAGCCTAGTACATCGGGCGCTAGTACAAAGCCGGGGCAAGCCGACATTAGAGCTCGTACAGACTGAAACGCCTCGATTACGCGAACCAGTTCCAACACCGGACACGGGTACGCCTGCATGGGAGCTCGGGTTTCGGCGCGCTAAGGCGGCAGCCGTGCGGTCGTTTGAGCGATCCTTCATCGAACAGGCATTGCAGGACGCGGGCGGCAATGTTTCTGCCGCCGCGCGCTCGAGCGGTAAAGAGCGCCGCGCGTTTGGCAAGCTCATGAAGAAGCACGGTTTCACCAAGCACCACTTCCACGATCAGGGATAGCTGGATTTAACCTAGAAGCGGCAGTTGACCGCTTAACAACGTGAGAAAGCCCATGCCCGGCTTGGGGAATGTGCTTTAAATAGGCCACACCTTGTGGGTGGAGGGCGCTACGGCGTGTGCAGCACGCCGTTCAACTGCCGCTTCTAGGTTTATCCGCCCGCCGTCACTGTCCGCGCCTCGCGGGCAGGCCGCTAATTTCGCACCACGCACGCAGCCTCAGTGGAGGCTCGCGTCTGAGGGTTCGTCGATCTGGGGCATTGTTGACCCACCCGGGTCGGTCGCGACCCCTGCAATTTGGGGCGAATTACACCCAGCATTCCGCCCTAGTTCAAAAATTCACAGGCTCTCTCAGGGGTTAACGCACGCCAGACGTCGGCATAGCTCTTGCTGTGCCTAGTTCATCGGCTTCGTCGGTCCCTGTTCACGGAGCATGAATGCGAAAAGCACGTGATATCGACGCGGTGGCGGCGACTATCCGCCAGTACCTACTCGACCATCCGAATGCTGCCGACACGTTGGAAGGTGTCGCGCGATGGTGGCTCTTGGGAGATGCCGACGACGCGTGGTTACGCGAGGTCCAGCGGGCCATCGAGCAACTGGTAAACCGGCGGGAGGTCGTGTGTCGGATCCTCCGCGATGGCACGGTGATCTATGAACGCAACAAGGAAGTGAATTGAACGTGTGCGTGCCGAACGAATATTTGCGATGAATAAAATTTTGAATTAAGCGACTAGGAGGTTCCGCGATGCCAGTTGCCCTCTCTTACCCCGGCGTATACATCGAAGAGGTGCCCAGCGGGGTGCGGACCATCAGCGGCGTGGCCACGTCGATCGCCTTGTTCATCGGCTGGGCCGCGCGCGGGCCCACTGATCGTGCAGTGCGTCTCACGAGCTTTGCCGACTACGAACGGCAGTTTGGCGGGCTGGACCAGCGGACGCTCCTCGGCTACGCCGTTAAACAGTTCTATGACAACGGCGGCGCCGACACCTACGTGCTGCGCATCCCACCCGGCGACGAAGTCAGCGCCGTTGCGTCCATCGGCGACTTGACCATCACCGCCAGCTCGCCCGGCGCATGGGCCCACGACTACCGCGTGCGCCTGACGCGCCGCCCCGATGATGCCACCCGATTCCGGCTCGACGTGCTATTCCACCCCAGCGCTGACGCCGTCGTCGAGACGTTTCAGAACCTGTCGATGACCAGCGGTGACGCGCGCTTCGTTGAAACCGCCATCAACGGGCGTTCCTCGTTCATCAGCGTCTCGGCAGCGAGTCCCGCAACGCCCGCCGACACTACGGTCAACCTCGACGCCACGACGGCCGGTGTCGACGGCACCGTGCACGACGCGGCGAACGCAGCGTTTCGCACTGCACTGCTCGCGCGCTTCGGACTCGGCACCATCACCGACCGCATCGACCTGTTCAACATGGTGTGTGTTCCCGGCCTGAGCGAGGCCACCACCGTCGCGACACTGCAAAAAAATTGTCATGACCGCCGTGCCTTCCTCATCGTCGATTGCGTCGAAACCGAAACGGTGGCCACGGTAGCCGCGTCACTGACTGGGATGACCGGGTCCGACGCGCTGAACTCGGGGTTCTTTTTTCCGTGGGTGCGCGCACCCGATCCCTTGCAGCAGGGCGCGCTGCGCAACTTCCCGCCCTGCGGCTATGTGGCCGGCGTATTCGCCCGCACCGACAGCTCACGTGGGGTATGGAAGGCGCCCGCAGGCAGCGATGCCAGCGTGAATGGCGC
>JAYUEZ010000020.1:0-2938 GCA_043738965.1 Gammaproteobacteria bacterium | reverse complement strand
CTTCAATAAGTTTTAGTAGCGCCTGCTGAACGCCTTCGCCCGACACATCGCGCGTTATCGAAGGGTTATCCGATTTGCGCGAGATCTTGTCGATTTCGTCGATGTAGACAATGCCCGTTTGCGCTTTCTCGACGTCGTAATCGCATTTCTGCAGCAGCTTCTGAATAATGTTTTCGACGTCCTCACCCACATACCCGGCTTCGGTCAACGTGGTGGCGTCGGCGATCGTGAAGGGCACGTTGAGCAGGCGCGCCAATGTTTCGGCGAGCAACGTTTTGCCGCTGCCGGTGGGTCCGATCAACAACACATTGCTTTTCGCGAGTTCGACTTCACCCTGCTTTACTCGCGACTCGAGACGCTTATAGTGGTTGTACACGGCGACGGCCAAAATCTTCTTCGCGTGGCCTTGGCCAATGACATACTCATCTAGAATATGCCGAATTTCGTGCGGCACAGGCAGCTTGTTCGAACCACTGCCACCCGCTTTATCTTGTATTTCTTCGCGAATGATGTCGTTGCAAAGCTCGACGCATTCGTCGCAAATAAATACCGACGGACCGGCGATTAGTTTTCGAACCTCATGCTGGCTCTTACCGCAAAACGAGCAATACAAGAGCCGATCACTATCCGTGCCTTTGGTGTTTTTTCCGTCGCTCATTCGCGCGTCCTCTAATGTGTCATCGCTAGGGGCGTTTACGCAGCCGCCGCTCAGCGCGCTGCATCAGCCGTTTTCGCAATTTCTCGCTTGCTCAACACACCATCGATGATGCCATACGCTTGCGCGTCCGCGGCACCCATGAAATTGTCGCGATCGGTATCGTTGGCGACTTTATCAACGGGCTGACCGGTGTGCTTAGCGAAAATTTCATTAAGCTGATCGCGTACCTTCAGGATCTCCCGCGCATGGATTTCAATATCGGTCGCTTGACCTTGGAAGCCGCCGAGCGGCTGGTGGATCATGACCCGCGAGTGAGGCAAGCAGAACCGCTTTCCCGCTTCCCCCGCGCTTAGCAAGAGTGCTCCCATGCTGGCAGCTTGGCCCACACATAAGGTACTCACGGGCGGCTTGATAAATTGCATGGTGTCGTAAATCGCAAGACCTGCGGTGACCGAGCCTCCCGGCGAATTGATGTAGAGGTGGATGTCCTTGTCCGGGTTCTCCGATTCAAGAAACAGCAACTGCGCCACGATGAGATTCGCCACGTGATCGTCGACCGGCCCGACCAAGAAGATGACGCGCTCTTTAAGCAACCGGCTGTAGATATCGTACGCACGCTCGCCGCGCGCAGACTGCTCCACCACCATCGGAACCAGGTTAAGCGCCCGTAGTTCTTGAGCTTTCATGTCGTTGATCATTTTAGGATTAATTGCCCTCTAACTCGGAGTTGCGTGAAGTCTGCCCTGGATTCATCAGATCGTCAAACGAGATTGCCATGTCGGTAACCTGGGCGCGCGCGGCGACCCAATTCACAGCTTCATCTTCCAAACACATCGCCTCGACTTCCTGCAAACGCCGTGGATCTTCGTAATACCACTTTATCAGCGCTTCGGGCTGTTCGTAGGATGCGGCCAGCGCCGCGACGCGCGTCCGGACCTTGCTCGGCTCCGCGACGATTCCCGCCTGTCTGATGATTTCGGCCATTATCAGCCCAAGCTTAACTCGGTGCGTCGCGGATTGTTCGTAACGCGCCGGGTCCACCGGACCTAGCGTATTGGGGTCAATGCCGCGCATCCGCAGATTGCGCTGCATTTCAGTGTGCATGCGCTCGGCTTCCGCATTGACCAAGACTCGCGGAACGTTGAATTCATTGGCATCCCGCACCGCTTCCAGCACCTGCTGATGAAATTGACGTTCCACGGTGCGATCGCGCTCACGCTCCATGTTTTCTTGAACTTCGCGACGAAACGCCGCCATTCCCCCTTCAGTGACTCCAAATTTGGCGAAAAATTCCTCATTTAACTCAGGGAGGATCGGTTCGGCGACCGCTTTTACCGTGATATGGAATTCGACCGGCTTACCGGCCAAT
The DNA here is from genome assembly GCA_043738965.1 of Gammaproteobacteria bacterium. Classification (GTDB taxonomy): domain Bacteria; phylum Pseudomonadota; class Gammaproteobacteria; genus CAIKBL01. The sequence goes on along the minus strand of JAYUEZ010000020.1, from coordinate 911 downwards.
TCGGATTTATGGTAGGTCGCCGGAAATTGCAGACTTAAATCCCGTGTCTCGTCGGGTTTAGCCCCGACCAATCCCGCTTCAAACCCATCAATCATCCGCCCGCCATTGAGGACCAGCTGAAAGTTGTCCGCGCTGCCGCCGTCAAAAGCTTGGCCATCGAGCAGGCCTTTGAAATCGATCGTCAGCCGATCCACATCGCGCGCCTCGCGCGCGACGTCTTGCCAGGTGAGGTGTTGCTGGCGCAACACCTCAATCATTTTGTCGATGTCGCCGTCGCCAATCACGCATTGCGGGCGTTTTATTTGCAAGCCCTCGCAGGGCGCCAGGACAATATCGGGATAAATCTCAAACACCGCTGTGTAGGACAGGCCCGAACCGGGTTCAGCCGTGATGGGGTCGATCACAGGATCGGCGACCGGGCGCAACTGTTGCGACGTCACCGCCTCGGCGAAGGTGGTACGCACCATCTCATTTAGGATTTCGTGGCGAATGCGAGCGCCAAATTGACGTTCGATAACTTTGGTTGGTGCGCGACCCGGGCGAAATCCGTCAATTCGGGTGGTTCGTGCCACTTCGTTGAGGCGCGCACGAATTTTGTCGGCGATTTGCTGTTCTGGAACCTCGACGTTCAAGCGACGTTCAAGTCCTTCAGCGGTTTGAAGCGAAACCTGCATAGTTCCTCGCTGCGTGAGAAGCATTAAATCAATCGGGTGTTTATGCGCCATGCGTCCGCTCAGGCGCGATCCGTCATGGTGCGAAAGGAGAGACTCGAACTCTCACGGGTCGCCCCACTGGTACCTAAAACCAGCGCGTCTACCAATTCCGCCACTTTCGCACGAACTCTTTGGAAACAATCGGTGGCGTGGCGACCTGCACACACCGGGTGCCGCCAAGTTAGGTGTCAACTTAAG
>JAYUEZ010000019.1:0-7750 GCA_043738965.1 Gammaproteobacteria bacterium | reverse complement strand
CCGACAGTTTTGCAACAATAAAGGCGCGATGCTAGATTCCAGCCCAGTACCAACTTGTGCGGGCGACATGCATGGCCGAACAGCCCATTCACGGTATTGAACTCAACGAACGGGCGCAATACCTTTTCCGGACGTTGGTGGAGCGCTATATCGGCGATGGACAGCCGGTTGGTTCACGCACGCTCGCGCGCGATACGCGCTTCGAGCTGAGCCCCGCCACCATTCGAAACGTCATGGCGGATCTGGAAGATCTGGGGTTAATCCGCGCGCCCCATACGTCCGCCGGACGCGTGCCAACGGTCCGCGGCTACCGTTTGTTTGTGGATTGCATGTTGACCTACAAATCGCCGCCCACGGCGGAACTCCGAATCATGACCGATGGGGTCCGGCATGACGCCGACGTGCGACGCCTGCTAGAAAAGACCTCGAGCTTGCTCTCGGATGTCACCAAATTTGCCGGTCTCGTGATGATTCCGAAGGCCGAACACAAGGCCCTTCGGCAGGTCGAGTTTCTGGCGCTCAATGAGAATCGAGTGCTCGTCATCCTCGTCATCAATGAACGTGAAGTGCAAAACCGCATCATTAAGACCGCGCGTCGATATTCCGCCAGCGAACTGACCGAAGCGGCGAATTACCTGAATTCGGTGTTCGCGGGCCGCGACATTCGGCAGGTCAAACGTGACTTGCTGTCCGACATGAACGCGACTCGCGACGAAATGAATCGCTTGATGGCCACGGTTATCGATATGGCGCAGCAAGTGTTTGTCGAAGAAGAAACCGCCACGGACTATGTGCTCGCCGGGCAGACCAATTTAATGGAGATTAACGACCTTTCCGATCTCGACAAGCTGCGCAATTTATTTGACGCGTTCAGTCGCAAGCGGGACATTCTGCATCTATTGGATCAAGCGCTTAGCGCCACGGGAGTCCAGATTTTTATTGGCGAGGAGGCGGGTTACGAGGCATTTGATAACTGTAGCATCGTGACGTCGACCTACGGTGATGAAGGCGAGATCCTGGGCGTATTGGGCGTCATCGGGCCAACGCGAATGCCCTATGAGCGCGTGATCCCCATCGTCGATTTGACCGCTAAGCTATTAACCAGTGCGTTGAATTCATAGCGCTTGAATTCTTAAAGTTTGAGCCCCATCTACCACTGCCGCGCGCCACGGCAGCGCGCGTTTGCTTGTTTCGCCGAAAGTGTAGCCCCGGCAATTTTGACCTAGCAATTTAGAGGATCGTCGTGAACGAATCAGAAATGACCGCACCCGAGACCGATGCAGAGGCGCTACCCGACGCGGCAGCAACTGGCGTCGACCTGGAGCAAGAAGGTAATCGCCTACGCGCGGCGTTCGAAGAGCTGCGTCTTGAGGCCGACCGTTACCGTGACGAGGCCCTGCGGGCCCGCGCCGAGCTCGACAATGTTCGCAAGCGCGCGCAACGCGATGTGGAAGCGGCGCACAAGTACGGTATCGAACGCCTGGCCGAGGCCTTTGTCCCGGTTAAAGACAGCCTGGATTTAGGGTTTGACGCCACGGCCACCACCACCGACGTAAAAAGTCTTCAAGAAGGCATGGAACTCACCCAGCGCATGTTCGCGAGCGCCTTCGATAAGCTCGGCGTGCAAGTCGTTAATCCCGAAGGCATGCGGTTCAACCCCGAGCATCATCAAGCCGTGATGATGGAGGCGAGCGCAAGCGCTGAACCCGGGACCGTTCTGCGGGTGCTCCAAAAAGGCTACCTTTTACACGAACGTTTATTGCGGCCAGCGATGGTCATTGTCGCGAAAGCACCAGATGGGGCTTGAGAAATGGTGCTTGGCACCCCATATCCCAGACACTCGCGGCGCGATTGCCGCCCTTAATAAATCTCAGGCGAAAAGAGGCTGACTATGGCAAAAATTATTGGTATCGACTTAGGGACCACCAATTCCTGCGTCGCGGTGCTGGAAGGCGGTAAGCCCAAGGTTATCGAAAACAGCGAAGGCGCACGGACGACGCCGTCGATCGTCGCGTTTAGTAGCGACGATGAAGTCTTGGTCGGTCAGGCCGCGAAGCGTCAAGCAGTCACCAATCCGCACAATACCCTCTTCGCGGTAAAGCGCTTGATCGGACGTAAGTTCAAGGACGAAGTAGTCCAGCGCGACATGGGCATGGTGCCCTACAAGATCGTCGGCGCCGAAAATGGCGATGCCTGGGTTGAAGCCAATGGTAAAAAATTGGCGCCGCCCGAAATCTCGGCGCGGGTGTTGATGAAAATGAAGAAGACCGCCGAAGATTACCTCGGCGAGGAAGTCAAAGAAGCGGTCATCACCGTGCCCGCGTATTTCAACGATTCGCAGCGCCAAGCGACCAAGGACGCCGGCCGCATCGCGGGTCTCGACGTCAAACGGATCATCAACGAACCGACCGCGGCCGCGTTAGCGTTTGGCATGGATAAACGCGAAGGCGATGCCAAGATCGCGGTCTACGATCTTGGTGGCGGCACCTTCGACGTCTCCATCATTGAAATTGCGGTGGTCGACGGCGAACATCAATTCGAGGTGTTGTCGACCAACGGCGATACGTTCCTAGGTGGCGAAGACTTTGATTTGCGGTTGATCGAATTCCTGGCCGGCGAATTTAAAAAAGATCAGGGAATCGATCTGCATAGCGATCCGCTGGCGTTGCAGCGCCTAAAGGAGGCCGCTGAAAAAGCCAAGATTGAGCTGTCATCGAGTCAGCAAACCGATGTGAATTTGCCCTACATCACGGCCGACAAGGCCGGTCCGAAGCATATGAACATCAAGATCACCCGCGCGAAACTCGAAGCGCTAGTCGAAGACTTGGTTCAGCGCACGATCGAACCTTGCCGGATCGCGATGAAGGATGCGGGCCTGAAAATCTCCGAAATCGACGATGTGATTTTAGTCGGCGGTCAAACGCGGATGCCGAAAGTACAAGAAGTGGTCAAGGAATTTTTTGGCCGCGAACCGCGTAAAGACGTCAATCCGGATGAGGCCGTGGCGGTTGGCGCGGCCATTCAAGCGGGGGTCTTGGGTGGGGATGTCAAAGACGTACTGTTGCTCGACGTCACGCCGTTGTCGTTGGGGATTGAAACCCTCGGCGGTGTCATGACCAAGTTAATCGAAAAGAACACCACCATTCCGACCAAGGCGAATCAGGTGTTTTCGACCGCGGACGATAATCAAACCGCGGTGACCGTGCATGTGTTGCAGGGCGAACGCGAGCAAGCGGTCGCCAATAAATCGCTGGGACGTTTCGACTTGGCGGAAATCCCGCCGGCGCCGCGTGGAGTGCCTCAGGTTGAAGTGACCTTCGACATCAACGCGGACGGGATCTTGAACGTATCAGCGAAGGACAAGGCCACGGGTAAGCAGCAATCGATCGTGATTAAAGCGTCGAGCGGCTTATCGGACGATGAAATCCGGCGCATGGTAAAGGATGCCGAGGTGCATGCCGAGGAAGACCGCAAGTTCCATGAGTTGGTCAATGCCCGCAATCAGGCCGATGGTCTGGTGCACGCGACCAAAAAATCGTTAGATGAATTGGGCGACAAGGTTGGCGCCACGGAGCGCACTGAAATCGAGGCGGCGCTCGAAGATCTGAAGACCACGTTAAAATCGGACAATGCCACGGAGATCGAGGCCAAGAGCCGCAAACTCGCCGAACTGTCCGGTAAGATTGCGCAACAGGCCCATCAAGCGGAGCAGGCGGCGACCGGCGGTGCCGGTAAGCCAGCCGACGGGGCTGATGAGGGTAACGTGGTCGATGCGGATTTTGAGGAAGTAAAAGACAAATAAGCGCGACGCTTTGCACGCAGGAGCGGCCCAGATCGAGCGCCACACTCGATTTGGGCCGGTTTGTATTGAGGGTTTATAAAAATTTACCATGGCCAAACGAGATTATTACGAAGTTCTGGGCGTAAACCGCACCGCTGACGAGGCTGAGCTCAAAAAAGTCTATCGGCGTTTGGCCATGAAGCATCATCCCGATCGCAATGCCGGGAATACCACCTCTGAAGAATCGTTTAAGGAAGCCAAGGAAGCTTTCGAAGTACTAAGCGACCAACGTAAGCGCGCCGCCTACGATCAGTTCGGACACGCGGGCGTGGATCCGTCGCTGGCGGCTGGGGCTGGCGGCGGGTTCAGCGATATTTTCGACACCGTGTTCGGCGATATCTTTGGCGGAGGCGCCGGTGGTCGCGGCGGGAATCGCGCCTATCGTGGCGCCGATCTGCGCTATGACCTCGAGTTGTCGCTGGAAGACGCCGTGCGCGGTACAGAGGTCAAGATCCGCATCCCGACGCTCGTGCATTGTGAGACGTGCGAGGGGAGTGGTAGTCGTTCGCGCGGCCATCCAGAAACCTGCACAACCTGCAATGGCGTCGGCCAGGTCCGTATGCAGCAGGGCTTCTTTTCAGTCCAACAAACCTGCCCCAATTGCCGTGGCAAGGGTAAATCCGTCCGCGATCCGTGCAGCGCGTGCAATGGCTCGGGCAAAAGTCGAGGGCATAAAACGATCGCGGTCAAGGTCCCAGCCGGCGTCGACAATGGGGATCGCATTCGATTAGGCGGTGAAGGTGAGCCCGGTCAAAGCGGCGGGCCGGCCGGCGATCTGTATGTCAATGTGGTGGTGCGTGAGCACGCGATATTCACCCGCGAAGGTAATGATCTCTACTCGGAAGTTCCGATCGATTTCGTTATCGCGACCCTGGGGGGAGAACTCGAAGTCCCGACCTTGGAAGGCCGCGTGGTGCTCCGCATCCCCGGCGAAACGCAAAGCGGTAAGATGTTTCGCCTGCGCGGCAAAGGCGTGCGCTCGGTGCGCGGCGGCGCGGTCGGCGATTTGATTTGCCGGGTGACGATCGAAACCCCGGTTAACCTGAATAAGCACCAGAAGGAATTGCTGCGCGCCTTCGCGGATTCATTAGGCGGCGCGAGCGAACGCCATAGCCCGCGCGCGAGTTCCTGGCTGGACGGCGTCAAAAAGTTTTTTGAAGACATGAAGTTCACATGAGCTCGGCACCGAGCACTACTAAAATTGCCGTGACCGGGGCTGCAGGACGCATGGGGCGCACCTTGATCGAAATGGTGACGCAGTCACGCGAACTTACATTGGCGGCCGCCTATGAACGTCACGATGCGGCAGAACTCGGGATTGATGCGGGGACCTTAGTCGGGGTCGGTGCTCTGGGAGTCCCGATCGCGACCAGCAATTCGCTCGGCGATACCGCGTTCGATGTGCTGATCGATTTCACCACGCCGAGCGCGACGCTCGAGCATGTGCATCGCTGTCGGACGCGAGGTCTGCGCATGGTGATCGGGACCACCGGAATTGGGTCTGAACGCAGCGCGATTGAGGCCGCGGCAACCGACATCGCCATTGTGTGGGCGCCGAACATGAGCGTGGGCGTCAATCTGTGCTTCAAACTGCTCGAAATCGCGGCGCGCGTGTTGGGTGATGAAGTCGATATCGAGGTGCTCGAAGCCCATCATCGCCATAAAATCGATGCCCCCTCTGGCACCGCGCTAAAAATGGGCGAGATTGTCGCGAACGTCCTCGGCCGTGATCTTGACTCTGTTGCGGTGTACGGCCGCCAGGGCCAGACTGGTGTGCGCGAACGCCGAACAATTGGGTTCGCGACGGTGCGCGCGGGGGAGATCGTCGGTGATCACACAGTTCTTTTCGCGGGAGCTGGAGAGCGCGTGGAAATTACGCACCGCGCCGCCAATCGGTCCACCTTTGCCGGCGGTGCGCTGCGTGCCGCGCACTGGGTGATGGGACAGCCGCGCGGACTGTTCGACATGCAAGACGTGTTGGGTCTTAAAAACGACTGAAAAATAGGCCTTGTCGGAGCCGCCAGTTTTAAAGAAGCTCTGCACTTTTGCAGCGCTTCCTTAATCAATTATTACAACTTATCGGTTTCTAACCGGAGCGTGTTGCGGTCAAACTGTCGATTGAACCAAATGCTGCGCCTGCGGCACTAAACCAGCACGAGAGAGTGATTGGATTTAGGTACACCGGCGATGCGAATACCAATCTGGACTGCGGAGTAGTCAGTTAATGGATAAGCATGGCTTAGGTCTAAAGCAGCCGGCGGCGAAGCCGGAAAACGTCAGCAGCGAGGTACTTGATAGCGCGGCGCTAGTGGCGGTAATTGGTGGTGATCGTGCGGCATTTACCGAGCTTTATCGCCGCTACTACCCACGTCTGATGGATTTCCTCGGGCGAATGGTGAACCACCGCGAACTGGCTGAAGAAGTCGTCAACGACACGATGTACACGGTATGGTCAGCGGGTTCGAGTTTCGCGGGACGCTCCAAAGTATCAACATGGATCTTCGGAATCGCTTATAAAAAAGCGTTGAAGCGGCTTGAACGCGACCGCCGCTTCCCTACCGAGACGCTGGATCACACCAACGAACTCGCGGCGGATGTCGATCTCGCCGCCGAGGTGAATGGTGCTGAGTTGAATCGCCATCTCAATCACGCGCTCACTCGTTTGTCGCCGGCGCATCGTAGCGTCGTCGAATTAACGTATTTAATGGATTATTCTTACGAAGAAATTGCCGATATCGTGGGTTGTCCAGTGAACACGGTGAAAACCCGGATGTTCCATGCTCGAACCCACTTGCGCCGCTTACTGGGCGCGATAGTCGGAAAATGAAGAGTGATTGAAATCATGACCGAAGCGCACGCGCAGCAAGCGCTCCCCTCAGTGCTCCCATTTGATGCCGAACATCAGGCGGTATGGGCAGTTTTGCCGTGGCATGTGAATGGCACGCTACGCGGTGCGGAAGCGGCGCGCGTTGACACGCATCTAAAGCGCTGCCTGGTGTGCCGACGCGAGATCGACCTCCTTGGACGACTTGCACAATATACGGCTGAGCCGAGACTCAATGTCGAGTGTGAAGACGCGCTACGGCGTTTGACTTTACGTATCGAACAAAAACGCCACGCGCGACAAATGCCATGGGCGGCGGCGGCTATGTTAATGGTCGTGACCGGGTTACTCGGTTGGGTTGCCGATAATACCGATACCAGCACTGCATGGTTGCGAAACGCCGGCTACAGCATGCTGAACCAGCCGCGTGAGCCGGTGGCGGCTGCGCATGCGCCGCAAGTACGTCTGGTGTTTTATGACGATATTACGGAACGCCAATTGCGCGCGTTGCTGCTCGCGGTCGGCGCCGATGTGGTTGAAGGCCCCACTCCGCAGGGTGTCTACACCTTGGCGTTTGCGCACAGTACAAGCCCGAACGCAGTCGTGGAGGCGATCCGCAAGCTCCGCTATTCGGGCCGCGTCATCTTTGCCGAGCCGACATTCACCACCAAGGTCAGCGATCTCGCGAACTGGTAACCTCGCGTCGCGTGCCGGGTTGCGACTTGGCGCCCAGGGCTAGGCAGTTCCACCATTCATTGTTAAGGTGCCAGCACCCCCTGTGCTAGCACCTTGGTGCTGTCATCGGTCAGAGAATCCGCGGATCCCGTTCCAGGGTCGAGAGATTGGCAGGCGAACGACATGACCAAACTTCGCGCAGCGGTGATCGGCGTCGGTTACCTCGGTAACTTCCACGTGCAAAAATATCTTGCGTTGCCGCAGGTCGAAGTCATCGGCGTCATTGATACGGATCCGGCGCGCGCCGCGGAGATCGGCGCGCGTTACGGGATCCCGGTATTCCCAGATTTGGCGTCACTGGTCGGTCGGGTCGACCTCGTTTCGATCGTGACTCCACCGCCGACGCACTT
>JAYUEZ010000018.1:0-2944 GCA_043738965.1 Gammaproteobacteria bacterium | reverse complement strand
GGCCCCCACAAAAATTGATGGGCGTGGGCTTCACGTCCGAAGGCATGGATGAATGTAAGCCGTATCGGAAACTACCTGATGCGGCCGCGCCGGCCGTGGCTTGGGTCTTCGACGACGTTAGTCACGAAGTATTTGGTGATTCGGGCTTAGCGCTCGGCGGAGCCGCCGGCCTTGAGCTCGATCGCTACGATCTCGCCTGGGGCACGCCGCCCAATACTTGGTTACTCGCGAGCTCCGAGGGCCACTCGGATCACTATCCCCATGTCGGTGAGGAAGTGATGTTCAATTATCCGGGCTTGGGCGGGACCCAGGATTTCCAAATTCGCGGTGATGTGACCTTGTTCAACACCGTGAACGGCGGCGCGGTATTCGCCACCGGTTCGATCGCGTGGGGCCAAGCACTCCCGTGTAATGCCGAGGTGGCCCGTATCACGCTAAATGTCCTGCGGCGCTTCATGCAAGACGGGCCGGTTTAACGTGTCGAATCGCGCACGACGCTGGGCTACGCCCGGCGTCGTGCCGTACCATCGCTTGTACGCGCGGACAAAACTCGCGGCGCTTTCGTAGCCGAGTTCGGTTGCGATGTGCTCCACGCGATGCTGACCGGAGGCGAGCAATTGGCGGGCTTGTTCCTGGCGCACATCGTCGACTAGCTGCTGATAGCTCACCTGCGCGGCACACAATCGTCGATGCAGCGTGCGCACCGAAACGTTTAAACGGCGCGCCATGTCTTCCACCGTCGGTGGCGTGCGACTGCCCCACGCCCGGCCAAACGCATCATGCAGTTCGCGGGTCACCACGGTAATGATCGCAAGCCCGCCTGCAATCAACGACGTTTCTTCGCAGCGGCGCGCCGCGACCTTCCAGATGACCGGATCGTGACCTGGATTTGGCGTCTCGCGCCACGCGCTCGGAAAGACCACAGCATTGCGCGCCGCTTTGAACCGAAACTCACATTGGAAACGTTCGCGATAGATTTCTCGCGCCACGATTGGTGGATGACTGAGTTCGACTACCATGCCACGCGTTATCCCCGCGCGCATCGTTCGTACATAACGCGACAGCACCAACAACGGCACTTCGATCAACATCGCGCTGATCTCTTGTAAATCGATCAGGGCACGGACTTCGACCCGGAACGTGCGATCAGCACTACTGCCCCGCCACGCCAAATAGGGCGCGCGATCGGGAATGAAGCGGACAAAAATGTCGACCCCGGCGCCCAACGTCGGCGCGGTCAGCCACGCGGCCGTCAGTGGTCCATGGAAATGTTCGGCAAACGCCGCCGCCCAACGATGGTGGGCATCCGAGCGCCCCATCAGCGCGGGTTCGTTACGCATACACGCCAGGGCTTGGCGCACGGTCACCGGCGCATCGCTCTCGAGCAATTGGGCCACGCTCAAGCCGCTGCCCTCGACCAATTTCCGCGGGTTGTGCGCGGCCAATGCCATCAAGCGGAGGTAGGCGCTCGGCATTAACAAGTCTTCGATTGCTGACATACGGAGCTGCAACGTGGCAGATAATGACTATAACTTGACACATGTTTGCTGGGCCTCGCAAGCGTTTGTCCGCAATAATCCTTAAGCGTCCACGCTTTTTTAGACCGGTGCGCCGCATCCCGCGGCGCGCACGCTTTTGACCCACCAGGTTCTTGGAGGAATGCAATGCACGTCGGAATGGCTTCAATATTTCAAAATCCGGAGCACGAAACCGGAGTCAGCGATTATTCGGTCTATCAAAAAGACATGAAGCTCGCGCTGATGGCCGAAGGCCTCGGTTTCGAATCGGTGTGGGGTATCGAACATCACTTCACTGACTATACGATGATGCCGGATGTGGTCGATTTCCTGGCCTTCGTCGGCGGCGCCTGCCGCAAGGTGAAGCTCGGCACGATGGTCGTCGTTTTACCGTGGAACGATCCGATGCGCGTGGCAGAGAAGATGTCGATGCTGGACGCGATGTCCGATGGGCGCGCGATTTTCGGCATCGGCCGCGGTCTCGCCCGCGTCGAATTCGAAGGCTTCCGCGTCAACATGGGCGATTCGCGAGAGCGCTTTGTTGAAAGCGCCGAGATGATCCTGCAAGGACTCGAACAAGGCTTCTGCGAATATCAGGGCAAACACATCAAACAGCCGCGCGCCCGCATCCGCCCCGAACCGTTCAAGTCGTTTAAGAATCGCACCTACGCCGCGGCGGTGTCGGCCGAGTCATCGCAAATCATGGCCAAGCTTGGCCTCGGCATCTTGGTGATCCCGCAAAAGCCATGGGAGGTGCATGCGCAAGAACTGAACGAGTACAACGATCTCTTCCACCAAATGCATGGCCGCGCGGCGCCACGTCCTTATGTAGCGGGCTGGGTCATGTGCGATAAGGATCCCGGGCGCGCGGAAGAGCTCGCGCGTAAACATATTTCAGGGTATTGGCGCACAGTGGTGAAGCACTACGAAATGGAGAGTAACCATTTCGCGACCACCAAGGGCTACGAATACTACGCGGGGCTTAATAAAACCGTAGAAGAAATGGGCGTCGACGGCATGGCCGATTTCTTCATGAACCTGCAAGTTTGGGGCACCCCGGAACAATGCTTCGAGCGACTCAAAGACATTCACTCACGCACCGATTGCTGCGGCTTTACCGGCGTTTTCAGCTACGCCGGGACCTCGCTCGAAGTGGGTCGCGCGAATATGAGTTTGTTCGCGAAAGAAGTGCTGCCGGAGTTGAAGAAGCTAGGCGAACGTCCGGCGTTCGATGTCGAAGACGCGCACGCGCCAGCGTTTTTACGCGCGGTCGGTTAACCCGATTAACGCGTGGTCGGCGTAAGGCTGGCCACGCTTCTCCTTGGAGCTAAATAGATGGCCATGCAAAATATTTCTCCGATTAATCCCGAACTCATGGACACCCTCGTGTGTGCGGGCGACGCCGATTGGATCCCGCAGCCCATGGA
>JAYUEZ010000017.1:0-2946 GCA_043738965.1 Gammaproteobacteria bacterium | reverse complement strand
AGCCGCAGAGAGTCGAAGCTCCCATAGCCTACCAACGCTTCGATCTCGCGCTTTCCGCGAACCGGCCGTTTGGTGACGAAGTTCACCGCGCCGCCGACAGCGCCCTCTCCGTATAGCATCGATGAGGGACCTTTCAGCACTTCGACCCGCTCGAGATTAAAGCTATCGAATGGGCGCGAGGTCATGGTTGCCGGGCCGATGCGTATGCCATCGTAGAGCTGCGTGATTTGGTTCTCGGTAAAGCCGCGAAATGAAAACACCGATGGATCACCCGGGGGATTGCCATAGATCAGGCCCGTCGAGCCTTCGGCCGCCTCGGCAGCGGTGCGATTGGTGCGCAACTCGATCAACGGACGATCGACGACCTCGACGCTCGCGGGTGTTTCCTGAATGGGAATGCCCAACCGGCTGCCAGTTTCGGACGCAGCGTCGAGGTTCAATCCCGGCGGTGGATAGGGCTCGCTGACGATAACAGGCTCAAGCTCGACGGCGACCTCTTGCCCGATGGCCACCGTACTCAGTATCAGCGGCAGCGGGATTTTGAACATAATGAACCAGAATCGGTCGGTGTTAAGCACTCGCATTTTCCCGCTCCTATTTCGTATTGAAGATAATCGTTTCTCGACGACGGCTCGGTGGGTTGCCGTGACGGCCAGATCGCTCGCGAAGAAACTCGGCCCCAGGCAATGGCCTGGCAGCCGCACCAGTATTGCCTCTGGCCCTAGGCCACCGGGTCAGGCCGACCGTTCAACCATTGAAAATACTAGCATTCGGCGCCGCTTGAGAATCATCAGGCGATAGGCAATCGCTGCGAGGATGGATCGTCCAAAACTCGAGCGACAATCATCCCTAACCCTTGGCGCACCAAGGGGAAAAATCGTCAAAAGTCATTAACCCTCTAACTTCGAACGATCAGGGCGCAGCAACAGCCTGCCGACGCGCTCACCCCCGATCACGTGGCGCGTCAATATTTCGTCGATGTCGTCCTCGTTAGCGTAGGTGTACCAAACGCCTTCGGGATAGATCACCATGGTCGGACCAAACTCACACTGATTCAAACATCCGGCCAAATTGGCCCGCACCCTATGCCCCAGCCCAGTCGCCATCGCCCGGCGGCACATATAGTCGCAAAGGCGTTTAGCGCCTTTGCTGCCGCAGCAACCTCTCAAATGGCCGGGAGGACGCTCGTTGATGCAACAAAAAATATGCGCTTCATAAACGAGCGGTGGATCATCGGGCCGTCGCTCCATTCGCTAACCGGGCGCCTCACGCCGGCCTAACCTGCCGAACACATAACCCTGCAGGCTTCCCAGCACGAGCCAAAAAATCGCGGCTGTGATCAACGCCAGTAATGCAAAGCGTTGCGATAGTTCTTTCGGCAGAATAGCAACCTGACTGTCGATCGGTTGCGGCGCACCGATGAGATGGGGAAGCAAAATCAACACGATGCCTACCGGTATCCAAAGCGCTTTCGAGTGCGAGCGGGCGTAAAACCAAGCGCCCAATCCCAATGCGGTTGCCATGGCCGTGCCCACCCACCATAGTTGCCGCGCGACGAGATCGGCATAGGGCGAGCCTGGCGGCTGAGGCGGGAGCCCGAGCGCCGGCGCGAGTTGAAACACCAGAAACCCGGCAACGCCGAGCGCTAATCCAGTGCGCCAGCCGACCGATCGCATTTGCGAGAAACACGCGCCCAACAGCAGCGCGTACCCGATCGCGACGAGCACGGACGTCAGCGCGGTATAAAACGTTCGCTCAAAACCATCTTTCGGCGCCCATGTTGCCGACCCATGATCGTGAGCTCCGTGGTCGTGCGCCGCATCCGCCGTTACTTTGACGACCGGCGCACTCGCTTCCGATTTAACGCCGCCTTGCTCGTACACTTCCGCTTGAGCGATAAGTGGCACGGTGGTGAACATCTGCACCAGCGTGATCAACACCCCGGTGATCAATCCGGCAATCACCGCAGACAACACGATGTGCCGGAACGATCGCTGACCGCTTAGTGGCATGGAAACACCATGGCGTGGCGCGTGTCATGCGCCGCGTTATGGGCCACGCTGATGTTGGCAAAGCCGACGCCGAAAATCACAACCGCGCCTAGAATCGCTGCGAACATGGCTGGCCACGTGCTGCCGATGGCTGCGCCGTGAGCTAGAAGATCGCTGCCAGCTAGGGTGGAAGTTGCGAGGGTGTTATCGGTGAATTGCGTTGTCATGATAAAAATCTCCTTTTGTTAAGTGAATGACAGTTCAACGGCTAAACTAAAAACATCTTTCAGACCACTTCGCACGAACCCCTCAATGAGTCCGCGCGACACAGCTTGCTAAACCCTCGGCGAGTTTTTCACGATTCAGCTTTCGCCCGATCATGACAAACTCGGTACGCTTTATTTCATTGTCTTGCCATAGCTTGAATGGACGCATCGACGTCAACATGCGCACGCTCTGAAAAATAACCCGCTCGCGAAATCCTTGTGCATAAAAAACGCCTTTACTGCGGAACAAATCCTCGCCTTGCTCTTGCAGGATTGACGTCATCCAGGTCATGAAACGATTGACGTCGATCGGCCGATCTTCCCGCAGTACGATAGAACCGATCTCGGGATCATGTTCGTGATCTGAATCTTCCAAAAATTTAGGATCGACTTCCAGCTTGGCTTCGAGCTCGAACGCGCCAACATCGAGAATGTTGGCGAGATCGATGACGCCGTGAGCGGTGTAGTAGATTCGAGTCAGCGGATTGAGGGCGCGGATACGCTGTTCCACGCGTTGTAGGTCTTCCTTCGAAACCAAGTCCGTCTTGTTGATGAGCGTGATATCGGCAAAAGTAACTTGCTCGTAGGCTTCATGATTCTGGGTCAAGTTCTGTTCCAGATTGACCGCATCCACCACCGTGACAAACGAATCGAGCCGCACGCCGGCTCTGACTTTATCCGATACGAAA
>JAYUEZ010000016.1:0-2948 GCA_043738965.1 Gammaproteobacteria bacterium | reverse complement strand
AGCGGCGACCCAACTGGTGCGCGCCGCTGAATAATGGGCCGATCTCCCCACCGGAGATGGCCGCTATCAGGGCGCGCTATGACGAGATCTTCGAGACCTGTTTGCGCACGCCGGGTGGGTTCGAACACGAGCCTGATCGACGTGGCTTCTACGAGGTAACGGCGGACGAACGGCGCGCGCTGTGGGATCGGCTCTACGGCGAACCCGGATTCGGGATCTGGCTCAGCAACTTTCGTGAAATCTTCATGGACGAGGCGGCGAACGCGGAGTTCTCCGAGTACATCGCCGGTAAAATCCGCGAGCGGGTGACAAACCCCGTCCTCGCCGAGAAGTTGATCCCGAAAGATCACGGCTTCGGTATCCAGCGAGTGCCGTTGGAGACCCGCTATTACGAAGCCTACAACCGCGACAACGTTCACCTGGTGGATATCCAGGAAACGCCCATCGAGCGCATCACGCCAACCGGGATCCGCACGTCGAAGCGTGACTACGATTTCGATGTCATTGTGTACGCCACGGGTTTCGACGCGATCACGGGATCCTACGATCGCATCGACATCCGCGGTGTCGGTGGCCAACGCTTGCGCGACAAATGGGCCGACGGCCCGATCACTTTCCTCGGCATGCAGATCAGCGGGTTTCCTAACTTCATCACCGTTGCCGGCCCTCAAAGCGGTTCGGCATCGACCAACTTCCCCCGCGGTATCGAGGTGGGCGTGGATTGGGTAACCCAACTGCTCGCGTACACGCGGAAGCATGGCTTCACGCGCATGGAAGCCACGCCGGAAGCCGAGACGCGATGGACCCAGCACGTGGTCAAGATGTACAGCACCATGCTCATGCGTAAGGCCAAGGGCTGGTTCACCGGTTATAACTCAAACGTCGCGGGTCACGAGCACGGCAAGGTCCGCTATCTCGTGTACAACGGCGGCGCCCCGAAGTTTCGCGCCTCCATCACTCAGGTCGCCGAAGAAAACTACAAAGGCATCGCCTTTCGTTGATGGCCGACGCCACTTGAGTTCGCGTCCTATAATCAGACACGCTGATCCCCGCTGGTGAATGACGCGTTAACCCCTACGGAGGAACCTTGCAAACACACATATTGTTTGGTGCTGCACTTGGTGTCGCGCTACTTTCGCTGCTGATCTATCCCAATCGTTCGACCGCAAACGATCTATTTCCAGTGCAGCCGGTGGTTCGTCAAGCAGCGGGATCTCCAATGCCGGTCGCGGAACTCCGCATCGGCCAAGGGCAGGCCTTCTCCTATGCGTTGCCACCAGGCTGGCGGGTTGGCGAAGATGGCCAATTTGCCTTGACCTTGGTGGCGCCGGACAACAAGGCGCTTACCATCATGGTCGGTAACGCCGGCATGCCGCCCAACACGCCGCCGGGTCAATTTGTGTATGAGAAGCTGATGGCGATTCGACCGGAGAATCTGCAACTGAGCGCGCCAAGAGCAGCAGCACCAGCGGCGGGATTCGCGCAGGCCTTTGAATTTGACGTGAGCTACAGCGTGGGCGGCGTGCCCTGCCGCGGCATTGCAAAGTGGCAGGTTGCTCCCGCCTACGACACGGCCACGATGGCGATGACGGCTGCGCTGTCCGAGACTAGCCAATGGCCTGCGTATTCATCGTGGTTGCCGCAGGTGGCCGAGCAGGTTTCAGCCACCAACGGAGCGGCGTTTGGCGCGCGCGGCGTGATGGCGCAGAACTTACAGAATTCCACGGCCTACGCCGAAGCCGCGCGGCAATATCGGGATTGGTCGCAAAAGAATTGGCAGGGAGTTACCGATGCGCGGAACTTAAGCGAGGATCGCAAGAACTTCGCGGTTCGCGAGAACTTGGGCGGGGTGCAGACTTATAGTAATCCCTATGGCAACGGTCCGGCGCTCGAACTGCCCACCACGTACAAATATTATTGGATCGACCCACAAAACAACGTTCAGGGAACGGATGATCCGAGCGTGAATCCAAATAACGGCTCGACGCAGGAGTGGCGGCACATGGAGCGGATGCAGCCGTAGCTGAAGGGGTCAGCATAGCTGAGCAAGGGGTCAGGGTTATTGAAAACGGAGGCACCGGTGCAGTAGCGTTCATCCCTCAACAACATGAACACAAAAGGAGTTGTGTCATGGCGAGATTTCCAAGGATCGTGGTCCCAGGGCAACCCTGCACATCGTCCAGCGCGGTAACAACCGCCTCCCCTGTTTCTTCACCGACGCGGATTACAATTTTTACCTCGACTGTCTGGCCGAGGCCGCCGATCATTACGGCTGTGATATGCATGCCTACGTGCTGATGACCGATCACGTCCACCTGCTGCTGACGCCCGAAACGTCATCTTCAGCTTCTCTCACGTTGCAATCCGTTGGCCAACGTTATGTCCGCTACGTGAATCGTTCCTACCGTCGCACCGGCACCCTGTGGGAAGGGCGCTACAAATCAACCCTTATCGATTCGGAACGCTATCTGTTGTCCTGCAGCCGCTACATTGAACTAAATCCTGTCCGCGCAAAGATGGTCGCTCATCCGCGCGACTACCCCTGATCGAGCTATTGTTCCAACGCGCAAGGCACTCGCAATGCGCTCATCACCGCCCATCCACTTTATTTACAACTCGGCGCCAGTACTGAATTGCGCTGTACTGCCTATCGCGCCATGTGTTCCGAAATTATCGACGAACGCGAACTCTCAACCCTTCGATCTGCGACAGAAACTGGCGTCGTTCTCGGTGATGTTCGTTTTCGCGCCGAGGTCGAATCAACTTTGAATCGCAATCTTGAGCGCCTCCCAGTTGGCGGCGACCGTAAGAGTGCGACATTCAAGCAACGGCATTCCATCGCCAATAATTAGTTAGTCGTCCCTGAAAAAGTCACTTTTCATCTAGCCCGCGCGAGCGCTGGCATAACCAACGCGATAGATTGGTCCAGGTCTGGCTCCGCGCGCCAG
>JAYUEZ010000015.1:0-2949 GCA_043738965.1 Gammaproteobacteria bacterium | reverse complement strand
AGTTGATCGACCGCCGTGAGCTGGTCGATCGCGCGCCGCAAAGCGAGCACCTGCTTGTCCATCGTGTCGAGCGTCGGCAGTAAACCCGGATCCGCATCGCTGCGCAGGCGGAGCACGTAAAGAGAGTTATTGATCGGTGCTAAGAGATTGCGCAGGTCGTGGAGCAGAGTGTAAGAAACGACCCTGACCGATGCCCGTATCTGGCAGCCCTCTGATAGGCATTGAGGTCGATTGCGCGTCGTTCTTGTCGTCCGTTACCGCCATGCGCCGTCCCCGTTTGCTTTAAGTTGGATTATCACGGCAGTTTAGCTTTCGACGCCATCACCAAACTAGACTATAGCGTTAGTATTTGGGTGACCGTGCGAGTGGGTGTAGCCGCGGTTGAGTTCCAATACAGATCCGCCGCGTCACCGACGGAGGTGACTCGCGCGGTTGTGCGGTTAACGACAGCTCATGCGTGTTTCTTACGCACTGCCGGTGTAGCAATTACATCGCGGGCTTTCAGCCGTGCGTCACAGCGTTTCGATTCGTCGTTGCTGCAGTCTAGCCCACTGCGTGCATCGCTTCTGTGCTCAAGCCGCTAGTTGTCGGGTGCACCGCTTAGAAAGGGGGTTAAGGATGTCAACGCCCCGCGGGCAACCGATGCTTCGCAATGAGAATTAAGAAACCTATGCTGTGGTGGATAGTCGCGGGGTCGGTTGTCAGCACTTTTCTGCTCGTGATCGTAGTGTTGAACATGCTGCCGCCGGAAAAGCGGCTCGAGCGAAAACTGGAACACCACCACGGCGTCAGTGATCCCCAGTTCAAACGTGAATTGAGTACCTTACTCGGACCCACCGTGCTCGCCGGTAATCTGGTCGTCAATCTCCATAACGGCCGCGAAATATTCCCCGCGATGCTCGCCGCAATTAAAGCGGCGAAGCGTTCAATAACCTTTGAAACGTATATTTATTGGTCCGGTGATATCGGCCGCGAATTCGCTGCCGCCCTCGCGGAGCGTGCGCAAGCCGGCGTTCACGTGCATGTGCTGCTCGATTGGGTTGGTAGCGTAAAAATAGATGCAGCATTACTCGAGAAGATGAAGTCCGCCGGGGATGCGCTTGAACGTTATCATCCACTCCAGTGGTATCACGTCGCCCGAATCAACAACCGCACGCATCGTAAGGTGCTCGTCGTGGATGGCCGAGTGGGATTTACGGGCGGCGTGGGCATCGCCGAACAATGGAGCGGGGATGCGCAGGATCCGGATCATTGGCGTGATGAGCATTTCCGATTTGAAGGGCCGGTGGTCGCGCAAGCACAGGCCGTGTTCATGGACAACTGGATCAAAGTGACCGGTGTGGTGCTGCAGGGCGCTGATTATTTCCCGCAGCTCAAGCCGGTAGCAAAAATCGACGCCCAGATGTTTTCCAGCTCACCAACGGGCGGCAGCCAAAGTATGCTGTTGATGTGCCTGATGGCCATTGCCGCTGCCGAGCACACCATCGATCTATCCGCCTCTTATTTTGTGCTGGATAACTTGACGCGGCCGGCCTTGGTGGCGGCGCTGAAGCGCGGCGTGGTGGTGCGGATTATTGTGCCGGGGAAATATATGGATGCAGACTCGGTGCGGATGGCGTCGCGCGCGCAATGGGGACCATTACTGACGGCGGGCGCGCAGATCTATGAATTCCAGCCCACGAGGTTTCATTGCAAGATCATGATCGTGGATTCGCTATTTGTTTCCTTTGGTTCGACTAATTTTGACAATCGCTCGTTCATTCTGAATGACGAAGCCAGTCTCAATCTTATCGACAGCGAGTTCGCAGTGCGCATGACGGATGTTTTTGCGGGCGACTTGCAGCGCTCCGAACGCATCACGCTAGCAGCCTGGCAGAACCGGCCGCCAACCCAAAAGCGCCGTGAGATGATCGTGTTGCCGTGGTCGTCGCAGCTCTAAACGAGGCGCGCAAACCACACTACAGTGGCGGATTTACGCCCGCGTTAGCGCTAGACCTTGCACACGATAACGATCGTTCTTCCACCTCGACGAGTTTATATCCGTCTGTCCTACGCCCCAACAAGCGATCCGCTGATGGGTCACGCCTCCGATCAGGACTAACGTGTGCCCCACATCGTGAACGAAGACGCTGCCGCCGGCACGCAGGACGCTATAACGCTCGTTGATCATCAAGCGTAAGCGAATCTTAACGGCCGCGTATGAGATCACCAGAGAATCTGGACCAAACGAGTGGCGATTTCGCGCCGCTCGGTTTAACCAACACTGCCGCTAAGCGCTAAACGCCGCGCGGAAGTTCCAGAGGTGCTTTTGATGTGATTAAGCGCACCTCACGGCACTGGATGTGCCCATTTGATAGCGCGTTTAAGCGCTATACGCAGCATAGTTAATTTAACGGAAAAGGAATGTGAAAATGATTAATATAATCGTATGGTTAGTAGTCGGCGGCGTTATCGGATGGCTGGCGAGCATTGTGATGAAGACTGACGGCCAGCAAGGTATGTTTCTGAATGTCGTTGTCGGTTTGGTAGGTGCGATGATCGGCGGTTGGTTTCTTTCGCCGCTGTTCGGCACCGGGACCATCAACCAGGATAACTTTAGTCTGCCGGCGCTCGGGGTGTCATTTCTCGGCGCAATAATTCTGTTGGCCATCGCGAGTTTAATTAGACGCGGCACCGCAACGCCCCATCACGGCTAAAAGAAACTGGCCGCGCGCGATATTTATGACGCCGTGGCCATTCCGCGCAGCAGCGGTGATTACAACATTCGAGTTTAGTGATGACCGAATTGATTGGCTGGGTGGCAGCGGCGATCTTACTCGTCACAATTGGGCGTCAGGTTTATAGCGAATGGCGTTCCGGCACCACGCAGGGCGTGCCAAGGTGGCAGTTCATTGGCCAACTCGCAGCGTCCGCCGGTTTCGTGATCGACAGCGTCTTGCTAAAGAACTG
>JAYUEZ010000014.1:0-2951 GCA_043738965.1 Gammaproteobacteria bacterium | reverse complement strand
TTACAGTTACCCTTGTAAGACCAGCGCTCGAGAATTAGGGTCAGATTCGTCCGCCGCGAAAACGAGTCGCGGGTAGTGCGAAACGAATCGCAATTGGACCTTTCGGTGGACCAAAGGCTGAGTATCCGCGAATTCGCACTCTGACTCTTTTTCGATCGTCCGCCCGTACTCTGACACTTTTTCGATCGATTTCCCAGATTTAACGTCACTTTTACTTAATTCACTCAGAGTGATATCTGATTGCGATGAAACCAGCCAATCACAAGTAAAGAACTGGACTATGTCTTGAAGAGGCCTCACGATAGCGGTTATGCTTAGGTAGCTTACAACAAAGATAATTTGGGTGGCACCATACGGCGACGCAGCCTTGTCGATCTTGATATCAAACACGCGCGGGCAATCAACGCGTTTACCAACGCGAGCACCAACAGCTACAAGCGACTGGTGCCGGGTTTTGAAGCGCCGATTATGTTGGCTTATTCGGCGCGCAATCGGTCGGCGTCGATCCGCATTCCATGGATTTCCAATCCGAAAGGCCGCCGGATTGAAGTCCGCTTCCCGGATTCCACGGCTAATCCATATTTCGCGTTTGTGTCGATGTTGATGGCGGGTCTCGACGGCATCAAAAACAAAATTGACCCCGGCGCGCCGATGGACAAGGATCTCTATGATCTCGAGCCGGAAGAAGCGAAGCATATCCCGACCGTTTGTCACGCGCTGGATCAAGCCCTTGACTGCCTGGATAAAGATCGCAACTTCTTGAAAGCCGGCGGGGTCTTTACCGACGATACCATCGACGCGTACATCGATCTCAAAATGCAGGAAGTGACGCGCATTCGGATGACGCCACATCCTTGTGAGTTCGATATGTACTACAGCGTCTGAGTGGTTGAAGCGACGTCTAATCGAGCCTCCGCCCATGGCGGGGGCTTTTTAGCGTGTTAAAGCGCGCCCTT
Source organism: Gammaproteobacteria bacterium (assembly GCA_043738965.1). Taxonomy (GTDB): domain Bacteria; phylum Pseudomonadota; class Gammaproteobacteria; genus CAIKBL01. Next base: position 1,995 of record JAYUEZ010000014.1, on the reverse strand, counting down.
CGCGCACTCAGCCGGCACCCGACTCGGCGTCGCTGGCGCGGAGTTTGCGCATTCCAGCGGCGAGTGGTTTGTTACCCCTCCACGTGACCACACTAGCTGCGATGGGTGCGTGATGCGACAGCTTGTAGTGCTGTACATGCTGCTCGCGTGGTGCACTGGATGCGGTGCGATCGACATCTATCGATCGGTCGATCCTGAACGCGGCGTTGAATACTCGGATACGCCGCGTCCTGGTGCGAAGCACATTGTCATCGAGCCCGCTCTGCCTACGCCCGGCCCATCACCCAACATCGTAGTCGGTGGCAAACTGTCCGCGGCGGCGCCTGACGCAGCATCAACCGTACTGCAGGTGTATCAAAAAATCGCCATTACTAGCCCGAGCGATCAAGAAACGATTCGCGACAACGGGGGCAATATTCTCGTTAGCGTTCAATGTCTGCCGGCACTACAAACAACGTTCGGGCACCGCATGAGCCTGCTCGTCGATACGGCACCATCAGAGGCGCCTGGCACCGCGACAAATTTTACCCTCACCAATTTATTCCGCGGCACCCACACCTTGCAGGCAGTAGTCGGCGACGCGGCCGGGCACGAGCTTCTAAGGTCCGCCGTAGTCACAATCTATGTCCATCGCCATTCGATCAACGAATCTAAGGCGCCCGAGACCCCGACAAAATAATTGGCTGGGATCCTAATTGGTCCGAAACTTGCGACTGGTTAGGACGGAAGTGCAATGAATGGATCACGCATGATAATGGAACCCGATGCCGCCGGTTTGCTGAACCATTTGGCGACAGCGGTGGTCGTGCTCGATGGAGATCTCATCGTCTGCGACGTTAATTTAGCGGGCGAAGCGCTAATCGCGACCAGTGCACAAAAACTGCGTGGCCTCGCGATTAGCCGCTTGTTTCCGAAACATCCGGCGTTTGAGCGTGCGGTGCGCGACGTTCAGGGTGAAGGTCGCTCGTTTACCGAGCGTGAGCTCAGCCTAATGCGCGTCAATCAGGAAGAGATAAAAGTGGACGTTTCGGTGTCGCCATGGTGGAAGGGCGGCGGAGTCGTCCTTGAGCTTGGGAGTAACGAGCACCAACACCGGATTCACGCGGATGAAAATCGACTATTGCAAAATCAAATCAGCGTCGCGTTGATGCGCGGATTAGCGCACGAAGTCAAAAACCCCCTCGGTGGCATTCGCGGCGCGGCGCAGTTGCTCGAGCGCGAATTGGCCGACGCGCGGCAACGCGAATATACGCAAATCATCATCGGCGAGGCCGATCGACTACGGACGTTGGTCGATCGGATGCTTGGGCCGCGCGGTCAATTGCAGCCCACGAATTTCAATATCCACGAAGTTATTGAACACGTTCGCCAGGTGGTCACGATTGAGGCGGCACCGCGCGTGAACATCGTGCGCGACTACGATCCTAGCCTGCCCAACTTCAATGCCGACAAAGACTATTTAATCCAAGCCGTTCTCAATCTACTCCGGAATGCGGTGCAGGCGATTAATGGCCATGGCGGGACGATCACCTTGCGGACGCGCGCGCAGCGGCAGTGCTCGATCGCCAACGTGCTGCATCGGTTGGTTATTCGCGTGGATATCGCGGACGACGGGCCGGGCGTGGATCCCGCGTTAGCCGACAGCATTTTTTTCCCGATGGTGTCGGGTCGCGCCGATGGATCGGGACTTGGCTTACCTATCGCGCAGTCGCTGGTGCAGCGGCAAGGTGGCTTAATTGAATTTAGTAGTCAGCCCGGTAACACGGTGTTTACGCTGTGGTTGCCACTAAGGAATGAATTATGAGTAGTCCATACGAAGTCTGGATCGTCGACGACGATCATGCGATCCGCTGGGTGCTAGAAAAGGCGTTGTCACAGGCGGAGTTCGCGCCGCGCTGCTTCGAATCGGCCGATAAGGTGTTGGCTCGGCTAAAGCGTGAAGTGCCGCGCGCCATCGTCACCGATATTCGCATGCCGGGCATGGATGGATTGCAA
>JAYUEZ010000013.1:0-7782 GCA_043738965.1 Gammaproteobacteria bacterium | reverse complement strand
AGCCGCAACACGGCGTTTCTGCACGAAGATACTCGCTTGATGCCCAGGCGGCGACGTGCCTGGGCCAGTTGGAATTATCTGGAGGCTCACACGCGTGCGGCCACATCTCGGCTGTGTGTGACCTATTGGATGAATCGCCTGCAAGCGCTCGCGACCACGCGGCAGTTCTTCGTGACCTTGAATCCCCTGCACGAGCCTAGGCCATCGCTGACGCATTACCGGACAGTCTACGAACATCCCCAGTTCGATCAGCGCGCGCTGGCCGCCCAACAAGCGTTGTGGCGTCTGCAAGGCGTCCACCGTACTTGGTATTGTGGCAGCTACTTCGGATACGGATTTCACGAGGACGCGTTGCAGGCCGGGCTCCTGGTGGCGGAGCGGCTCGGGGGCGTCACACGGCCGTGGCCGCGGCCCACGCAAGCGAGCCGGGTCCCATGGCCGCCGGATAGCCAATCTTCGATGTTGGCGGACGCCGCGTAGCCGTGTCCTCGGAGTTGCCCGTGCAGAATACCCCGTTCGCGCCAGAACTCTGCGAAGGCTGGGTGCACCATCGGCGATTGCGACCCCGCGCGCACACTTTTTCCTATCGCGTATTTTACCTGCGCATTCCGTTATCGCGACTGAACGAAATCGCCAATCGCTGGTTGAGTCGCGATGGCTTCAATCTGCTCTCTTTCGTGGCGCGCGACTATGGTCCACACGACGCGACGGACCTTGCTACCTGGGTTGATACCCTCCTCGCGCATGCCCGACTCCCTGTCTTAGATGGCGAAATCGTGCTGCAGACTTTTCCGCGCGTGCTCGGTTACGTTTTCAATCCGATTAGCTTGTGGTTCGTCCACGATCGGGCGCAGGCGCTCCGGGCGGTGATCTGCGAAGTCACCAACACCTTCGGTGAGCGGCACAACTACCTCATTGCACATCCCGATGCACATCCGATCCGCGCGGAAGACTGCCTCACGGCGCGCAAGCTGCTGCACGTCTCGCCGTTCTGCGAAATCAAAGGACACTATCGCTTTCGCTTCAGTGAACGACGCGGGCAATGGACGACGACGATTGATTATCACGATGGTCCAGAGGCGGCCGATCGGCTCTTGTTGACGTCCATCACCGGCACCCCGCACCCGCTGAACGCCGGGACGACACTGCGTGCGTTCGTGCGCTATCCGCTTTTCACCTTAACGGTGATGGCGCGTATTCACTGGCAGGCGCTAAGGCTCTGGCTGAAGCGCTTGCCCTGGTTCGCCAAACCCTCGCCCCCTGAAATCGAAACGTCCTTCTGAACGGAGCCCTTGATGTCGCCTTATGAGTTGACCACACGTTTAGTCGAAGCCAATCTGCCCGCTGCCGCACACACGTTCTGCGCGTTACTGTCGCGTCTCGATACCGGGACTCTTCATTTCACCACGCCGGATGGCAACGTCATTCACGTTTACGGGAGGCATTCCGGTCCGACCGCCGATCTTTACTTCAAAGACTGGCAAGTCGCGGCAGAACTGTTGCGCACCGCCGAGATCGGCCTCGCCGAGTGTTTCAGTGACGGCCGCCTAGAAACCTCGGATCTCACGAGCTTGTTGCGCTTCTGCGCGGTAAACGAACGCGCACTTGCGGAGTACTTTCATGCGCGGCCGCTGGCAGCGGCCTGGTTGTGGCTGAAACACCTTTGGCGCACCAATACACGGCGCCAGGCGCGCCGGAATATTCAGGCGCATTACGATTTGTCGAATGATTTCTACGCCCTATGGCTGGACTCGACGATGACCTATTCGAGCGGCTTGTTCGAATGGAATGCCGAGGGCAAGGCGAGCGGGGATCTCGCGGCCGCCCAGATCGCCAAATACGAGCGCATCCTCATTGAGCTTGCTCCCCAACGCGGTGCGCATATTCTCGAAATCGGCTGCGGCTGGGGCGGGTTCGCGGAGTATGCCGCGCGTACCCGCGGCGTGCGCGTCACGGGCATAACGTTGTCACCGGCTCAGCTCGAATTCGCGCGGCGACGAATCGCGAGCGCGCGACTCGAGGCCGAGATCGACTTCAAACTAATTGACTATCGCGATGTCGCTGGCGAGTTCGATTTTATCGTCTCCATAGAGATGTTCGAATCGGTCGGCGAGCGCTACTGGCAGACCTACTTCGAGACGATTCGCGCGCATCTCCGGCATGGTGGCCGCGCCGTGATCCAAACTATCACGATCGACGAGCACGTATTCGCGCGTTATCGTCGCGGCAGTGATTTCATACGCGAGTACATTTTTCCAGGGGGAATGCTTGCGCCAATTTCACGGATCATCCGCGATGCCGAACGCGCCGGCTTACACACGGGCACGCCTTTCCGATTCGGTCGCGATTATGCGCATACGCTGATGTGCTGGCATCAGCGTGTAACGCAGGCCGCGACAGACATTGACACACTGGGCTTCGACGCACGGTTCCGCCGGCTGTGGCAATTCTATTTAAACTATTGCGAAGTCGGATTTCGGAGCGATCGCACCGATGTGCTCCAACTCACCCTGTGTCACGCGTAGCCGAGTGACACGCGGATTGCCGACCATGGAACACAACGCCGCCTCAGCATTGCGCTATTTGCGGTGATGTCGCTTAACGCACCGATCCGCGACTGGACCACACAACGGGTCTGGATCATTGGCGCCTCCAGCGGCATCGGTGCAAGCCTCGCGCGGGCACTAAGCCAACGCGGCGCGGCGGTTGCGTTATCCGCCCGCAGAGCAGATGCCCTGCAAACAGTCGCATCCGATCTACTCGGCGGACGTCATTTGATTCTGCCGCTCGACATCACGGCGCCGGCAACTGTGTCCGATGCGCAAGACCGTTTGTGGGCCGCGTGGGGCGGCTACGATCTGGTGGTGGTCATGGCCGGGAATTACGTACCGATGGACGCTTGGAACTTCGAGTGCGCTCAAGCCAACGCCCTGCTCGCGGTCAATTTACACGGCCCTTTAATCGTTCTGGAATACGTCCTGCCACGGCTACGTCAGCAAGGTCATGGTGGACTTGCGTTCGTCTCTAGCGCGGCGGGTTATCGCGGGTTGCCGAAAAGTCTCATCTATGGTCCAAGCAAGGCAGCTGTGATTAATCTTGCTGAATCCCTGTACTTCGATCTGCACCCGCTTGGGCTCGCCGTGTATGTCGTCAATCCCGGTTTCGTGCGGACGCCGCTCACCGCGCGGAACCAGTTCAAAATGCCGGCGTTGATTACCGCCGAAGAAGCCGCGGAGGAAATCGTCCGCGGTTTCTCGCGTGGCGATTTTGAAATTCACTTCCCGCGCCGTTTCACGCGTCTGCTGAAGCTACTGCAAGTACTGCCCTACCGTTGGTACTTCCCGCTGGTGAAGAGGACAACCCAAACATGAATTTGCCTGAGGATGCGCACACTCGCCGCATCCGTTCTGGTTTATATGAATCGATACCTTGCCAAGGGAATCTGAAGCTCATCTCAAAAATAATCATGGCCGCGAGTATTTTTGAGATGAGCTCTAGATAATAGTCATTCGCTATTACCGAGTTAGAAACAATGAATTGGACCGGGCGAACATCGCCGACGACAATTCATGCAGGCCAGATGCCGGTCGGGAACAGAGTAGAAAACGGTGTGAAACGATCTTCTCACGGAGAGTTCGTTGAACGCGATCTTTCCGCACGATGTCCCGGACGCCTGACTTCAACCTCGCGACAAGGAAAAAACCATGAGTGACAAGAAACGTTTGACCACCGCCGCCGGCGCCCCGGTGCCCGACAACCAGAACACGATGACTGCCGGACCACGTGGCCCCGCCCTGCTGCAGGATGTCTGGCTGCTCGAAAAGCTGGCCCACTTCGACCGCGAAGTCATCCCCGAGCGGCGCATGCATGCAAAAGGCTCGGGCGCCTTCGGCAGCTTCACCGTCACACACGACATCACCCGATACACGCGCGCCAGCATCTTCGCGCAAGTGGGCAAGAAGACCGAGCTATTCACGCGCTTCACTACGGTGGCCGGCGAGCGCGGCGCCGCGGACGCGGAGCGCGATATCCGCGGCTTTGCGGTGAAGTTCTACACTGACGAAGGCAATTGGGATCTGGTCGGCAATAACACGCCGGTGTTTTTCCTGCGCGATCCGCTGAAGTTTCCGGATTTGAACCATGCGGTCAAGCGCGATCCGCGGACCAATATGCGCAGCGCTAAGAATAATTGGGACTTCTGGACTTCTTTGCCCGAAGCGCTGCACCAGATCACCATTGTGATGAGCGAACGCGGCCTTCCTGCCACGTATCGCCACATGCATGGCTTCGGCTCGCATACCTTCAGCTTCATCAACGCAAAGAACGAGCGGTATTGGGTCAAGTTCCATTTGAAGTCACAGCAGGGCATCAAGAACCTGACCGACGCCGAGGCCGAAGCCATCATTGGCAAAGACCGCGAAAGTCATCAGCGCGACCTCTACGAGAGCATCGAGAAAGCCGACTACCCGAAGTGGACGCTCTACGTGCAGATCATGCCCGAGAAGGAGGCCTCGAAGGTACCCTACCACCCCTTCGATCTGACTAAGGTGTGGCCACACAAAGACTATCCACCGCTCGAAGTGGGCGTCATGGAACTCAACCGCAATCCGGAAAACTTCTTCGCCGAAGTCGAGCAATCAGCGTTTAATCCAGCCAATATCGTGCCAGGCATTAGCTTCTCACCGGACAAGATGCTGCAAGCCCGACTCTTCTCGTACGGCGACGCGCAGCGCTACCGCCTCGGCGTCAATCATCATCAGATCCCAGTGAACGCTCCGCGCTGCCCCGTCCATAGTTACCACCGGGACGGCCCGATGCGCGTGGATGGCAACCATGGCGGCACGCTCGGCTACCAACCGAACAGCTACGGTGAATGGGAAGAGCAACCCGCTTACCGCGAGCCACCCCTGTCTATCGAAGGCGCCGCCGACCATTGGAATCACCGTGATGACCCCGACTATTACTCGCAGCCGGGCGCGCTATTCCGGTTGATGAAGCCCGCGCAGCAGCAGGCTCTGTTCGATAACACGGCGCGTTCCCTTGGCGGCGCACCGCGAGAAATTCAGCTACGACATATTGGCAACTGCACGAAGGCGGATCCGGCTTACGGCAAGGGCGTGGCGCGTTCCCTTGGAATTCCAGAAACTGAGATCCCTTAAGCGATGAGGTGATACTTCCCTCGGCTCTCGCCGCAACGGAGAGCCGAGGTCGCCGGAATCTTTGGGTGAGCCCGCGCTTGCGTTACGCTGGCGCGGCTTCGTTGCCGTGACCGCCTTCTAGGCGATCTCGTTGGCGGCGCCTAGTTTCGACCCGGTGCGGAAATCGCCACGGACCGCCCGAGTCACGGCATGTCAGGTGTCGGCAAAGCGCTTGCGCAGTCGTGGTAGCACCTGGGTGCCGTAGAGATCGATGAATCGTCGTTGGTCGATCCCGGGTGCGTGGAACACGAGATGCGTGAAACCAAGTTCGACATAACCGGCGATCTTCTCTACTTGCTCTTCGGGATCAGTGGACACGATCCAGCGGCTTGCGGCGCGCGCGGTCGGTAACGCGGCGGCGAGTCTTTCCATCTCCAATGGATCTTCGACTCCGGTTTTTTCTTCCGGCGACAAAGCCAGCGCGGCCCAGTGCCGCGTGTCTTCCAGCGCCCGCGCGAGATCCGTGTCGAAGGAGACTTTCATTTCGATCAAGTACTCCAGGCTGTCGCGTGTCCGCTGCGCCTGCTGTAGCCCCGTGGTCACGTTCGGGAGGAGGGTTTCGCGGTAAAGCGCGGGCGCTTTGCCACTGGTGCAGATGAAACCGTCGCCGACACGCCCGGCCAGCCGAGCGGCGGCCGCGCCGGCGGCCGCGATGTAGATCGGCACTTCCACGGCGGGTCGATCGTAGATCGTCGCGCGCTCGGTGCGGTAATACTCGCCAGCGAAATCCACCCGTTCCTCACGCCACAGTCGGCGTATCAAATCGATAGCTTCGGCGAGGCGTGCCAAGCGCTCTTTGAACGGCGGCCAATGCATCCCCGTGGCCGGCACCTCATTCAAGGACTCGCCGGTGCCGACACCGAGCATGACTCGGCCGGGATACATCGCACCGAGGGTCCCCAAGGCCTGCGCGACCATCGTCGGATGGTGACGAAAAGTCGGTGTCAGCACACTGGTTCCCAGTTGCATTCGTGAGGTCCGCTCACCCATCGCCGCGAGTACCGCGAACGAGAACGGCGCATGTCCGTTACTGTGACTCCACGGCTGAAAGTGATCGCTGATCATTACCGAGTCGAAACCGGCCGCCTCCGCGTGCACCGCGAAATCAACCAGATCGCGCGGCGTAAATTGTTCCGCCGAGGCCTTGTATCCGAGTGTGATCATGGGGCTAAGCTCCTTGGCTTATTGGGATGTCCACTGAATTCGGCACCCATCGTACGCGACTCTCGATCGAGTAGCGCCGCCGTCGCGACCGTCATTACACCGCGACCTGCGATTAGTCGAAGCCAGCGGGCGGACGCCCGCTGGCTTCGGTGCAAGGATAGTTTGGATTGATTGGCTTGCCCAGCACTCAGGCCTCAGCTGAGCGTTTCATCCAGCGCCCGGAGCCGTTCCGCCATCACGCGCATCACATGCAGCGAGAAGTACGGCGTCTGCTGGACCATATAGAGGAATCGTGCTTCGTCAATCCGCACCGCGCGCACCGAAGTTCGCGCGATAGCGGTTGCGCTTCGCGGTCGATGATCGATCAAGGCCATTTCGCCAAAGATATCACCCGCGCGGAGCTGCCAAACGTCGGTTTGTTTGATGCTGACCGTGACTTCGCCCTCGAGCAAGACGTACAGATAATCACCCGCGCTATCTTCTTCAAAAATGACGGAGAGCGGCGCGAATTCGCAGACACCGTCGGAATGCTTGAACAAGTGTGTCAAATTGAGTTCCACACTATACCTCGGCGATTACGGTGAAGTGGGAATTGTCATGCCGCCAGAAAATCGCCAACGCGCTTGGTCAACATCACGCATTGCTCCAGCGGGGGTTCGTGACCACACTGCGGCAGCATGACCACTTCGGCATTGGTGATCGCCTTGCCGAATTCTTGGGCATACACCGGCGGAATCAATTTATCGTTCTCGCCCCACACCACCAGACTCGGCGCCATGATGCGATGGATGCGTTTGCGCAAACCCTTATCTGGAATCGGCCAAATCACTTTGGCGGTGCAGCCCAGCGTCCAAATAAAATGCACCTGCCACAACGCGAGCGCATCCTTGCCGGTTGGCGGGGTCATTCGTTTGACGACGTAGGGATGCGTCTTGTCGTAAAACAACACGTCCATGATCTCTTTATCATCCAGCGCGCACCAATTCGCCACCGTATAAGGCGCATCCTCGCGCCACAGTCCAATGGGCGAGATCAAAACCAGTTTCTCGATCGCCTTCGGCCGATGCGCCGCGAGTTCCGCGGCGAGCAATCCACCGAACGAGTGGCCTATTAGACGCACTTTTTTCAGCCCCAGTCCGTCGAGCAGATCGTCATAAGCCGTCACGGTATCCCATAGGTTATCGATGCCATCTATCTCATTCGGTTTGCCCGGCGCGGTCCCGGGAAAATGCGGGGCATAGACTTTGTAATGATCCGCCAGACCATCCAAGAAATCGTCCCAGTAGTAACCACCGGCCGAGTGCAAATACAGCAGTGGTTTGCCCTTGCCCGCGATGTTGACCGTGATTTCAAGCGCGCCGCCCAGCACTGACACCACTTTTTTGCGAGGTTTCTTCATTCGATTAAAACTCCAGCGTTA
>JAYUEZ010000012.1:0-2956 GCA_043738965.1 Gammaproteobacteria bacterium | reverse complement strand
CGATGGGATCACCCACCGTGAAGGTCTCGGCAATCTTTTTCGCGAGTTGGACGACTTCTTCGTACTTCGACTTAGGGGCCAGCATGCGTGACGGTGCGATACAGGCCTGACCGGAGTTCAGATAACACTCGTTGACCCCGGCTTTAACGGCCTTCTCGATGTCCGCGTCTTCAAGAATGACATGCGGCGATTTACCGCCGAGTTCCAACGCGACCCGTTTGATGGTTTGCGCGGCGACTTCCGCCACACGGCGGCCGGCGCGGGTGGAGCCCGTGAACGACACCATGTCGACTTCGGGATGCGCGGCCAGCGCTTCGCCGACAACCGGGCCAAATCCAGTGACCAGATTAAACACGCCCTTCGGCAGACCGACATCGTGCAGGACTTCGGCCAAGATAAACGCGGTACTCGGGGCCACTTCACTCGGCTTCAACACCACCGTGCAGCCGGCCGCCAACGCGGGTGCGACTTTCAACATGATCTGGTTGATCGGGAAATTCCACGGTGTGATGGCGGCGACCACGCCAATGGCTTCGCGCACCACCAGCGAAGTGCCAACGGTTTCTTCAAACTGGTAATTCTTAAGCAGTTCGGCATAGGTCTTGGCCGCGCCAATGGGCAGCGAGGCTTGGATCGCCGAAGCCATTTTAAGCGGCATGCCGACTTCGGTCGCAATGGCAAGCGCGACGTCGCTTTTTCGCGCTTCCATGCCAGCTGCGATTTTTTCGAGAAACGCGACGCGGGCCGTCACCGACGTGCGCGACCAGTTGTCGAACGCTGCGCGCGCGGCAGCGACTGCTGCATCGACGTCGGTCTTATCGCCTTCTGGGATCCGGGTTGCGACTTCTTCAGTCGAAGCGCAAGTGGCATCGATCATGCCCGTACCATGGGGTTTTACCCAGGCGCCATTGATGTATAGCTTGTCGTAGATCTTCATGCGTGCTCCAATTTATTGGGGGGGGTAGGTTTAAGCCGGGCGCTAGTGTAAGCGACTGTGGCTGCGAGCGGACCCCGACCTACGCTTATTCACTGCAACCGGATCACACAATGTCCAAGCTTCCTACGCTCTTTATCTCGCATGGCGCGCCAGATTTGATTCTAAGCGCCGTGCCCGCACGCGATTTTCTATCCACTTTAGGTACGCAATTCGCGCGTCCACGCGCCATCGTCATCGCGTCCGCGCATTACGACGAGGGCCCATCGCCACACGTCACCGTGGCTGCGGAACCGCGCACCATTCATGACTTTGGTGGGTTCGATCCGCGTCTGTATCAGATGCATTACCGGGCACCGGGTGCGCCGGCACTTGCTGGCGACATCGTCACGTTGCTGAATCAACACGACTTGAAAGCGCGCGCCGATCCCGCCTGGGGTTTTGACCATGGCACGTGGGTGCCGCTGATGTTGATGTATCCCGAAGCGGACATTCCGGTGGTGGCGTTGAGCATCCATTTAGGCGCCAGTCCCACCTACCACTTACAACTCGGCCGAGCGCTACAAGGATTGTCTGAGCAGAATATATTGATCATGGGGTCCGGCGCCTTCACGCATAACCTGCGTGAGATCGCGCCTCCCGCGCAGAATACCGATGTGCCGGCGTGGGCCTCGCGCTTCGCGGATTGGACGGCGGAGCGGATCGTGGCAGGTGATGAAGCAGCGCTACTTGAGTACCGCGCACGCGCGCCGCATGCGCGCGAGAATCATCCAACCGACGAACATCTCATGCCGCTTTTTGTCGCGATGGGCGCGGCCGGTGAAAACTGGCGCGGCACCCAGCTTCACAGCAGTGTGACTTATGGAAGCATACGCATGGATGCTTATGCGTTTGCGGCGTGATGTCGGCAGCCCAGCTCACTGTCAAAATCACGCTGTTTGACGGCCCATGCTTCGTCAGCACGCCGAGCTCAATTCCGACGGGTGTCCAGATCCGCTGCTCTGCAACGGGCGCGGAAATGCCGTCCGGCCGCGTTAATCGCATCGCGTTGATTCTGTAAGGTTTCGAGCAACATCGCTTCAATCTCATAGAGGTTGGGGCGCGTCTTCACAGAGCCGAGACCGCAAGCAATGGCACTGATATTCATCGAAACAAAGAACTCCCGCAGGTCAGCATTGCCTTTCACTGAGTCTGAGGAACTAGGGAGGCCACAGCACATTGACGAAAATTATCTTTGAAATCACTCTCAAAAGAGTGGATGTCCCAAAATTGGTCCGTGCCGGTCCGTCCCTAATCAAACTTAGGCTGGGCGTAATAACTTGCGGCGCAGATTCGACAGACCTAGTACGCCCATGCTGAAGAGACCCAGCGTCCCGGGTAAAGGAACAAGTACGGGGGTTACCAACCGCGTTCCCTGGTTATGCTGGACAAGCGCAAAGTCGGTGGGAAATTCCGGTGAACAGCAGAGAGTGAATTGCCCGGAATCTATCGCGTTAGTCTGGGACCCTCCTTCTCCAGTCTATGCTCACTTAAAGGCGGAATTGATGTCCCCATCAAAGCGAGGACTTGGGCGCAAGCAGTACGCACTGCATCACCGCCCACGATTACCAATCAGTTTTGAAACTCGACGGTAATCGGAGGGAGGTATGCCAAGCACAGGAGACGGAAATATGCTGCATTCGGGACGACACAGTTGCTCACGTTTCCGCAATGCCTCCCGGATCAGTGGCCTAAAGCCTGATTCTTTCGAGAACTTCGCGCACCGATATGCCGCGATGAGCTGCGATACTTTTAAGGGTGCTTTGAGCGTCCCTATTTTTATTGGGTGATGATTTGGAATGACTTCATGGTGCTCGCCGCCGACCTCGGACGTGATTCGCAGATGAGAGCCCGTTTGTCGAGTTACGGTGTAACCCAATGTAGGCAACGCGCGGGCAAGTTCAGTGCCGGTGAGGTCGCGCGGTAATTTCACGCAACGAGCAATTCGTCCCGGACAAAGTGCAAACGAATGAGTTTAGGTGT
>JAYUEZ010000011.1:0-2957 GCA_043738965.1 Gammaproteobacteria bacterium | reverse complement strand
ACATTCCGCGCACCTTCATCATGCCGGGCCAGGCGATGCGGCGTAAATCGGTGCGTCAAAAATTGAATGCGATCGATCTCGAATTCGAAGGTAAAAATGTCTTGCTGGTGGATGATTCGATCGTGCGCGGCACCACCTCGTCGCAGATCATCGAAATGGCGCGTGACGCTGGCGCGCGTCGCGTTTATTTCGCGTCCGCGGCTCCGCCGGTCGCGTTCCCGAATGTCTATGGCATCGACATGCCGACCGGTGAGGAACTCATCGCGCACAAGCGCTCGACTGACGATATCGCGCGCATTCTCGGCGCCGATCGACTGATCTATCAAGATTTGGATGATCTGGTCGAATGTGCCCGGCGCGGCAATCCGCTGGTCGAGGGCTTTGATTTGTCTTGCTTCAATGGTTGTTATGTCACGGGCGATGTCAGTGAGGGCTATTTGAATCACGTGGAATCGCAACGCTCGGACGAAGCCAAGGCCAAACGCGCGGCAGCCAGCAACTCGCTGCAGGATCTGGATGCCCTTGAGGCTCGCTAAAATCCCCTCCCTCCTCTCGCGGGAGAGGAGAGTGCGAATTGACAAGCCGTAGCGCCCCCACTATCTTCCGCGCCCTTGACGCGCCGATTTGAGTTCAGCTTGCGGGCGCTTTATAAAAACGGCTAAAGCGATGCGTGTTTTCCCACCGCTTTTGTCGCGCCCGCGTCACTGCTTGAAAAACCTCGAGCGCGTTCAAGTCTGATCGAAAGCGCGGCATGGCCGCCGAATTTTCTTAAAATTTTGGTTGCAGGGAGGAAACGGCAATGTCTCCGGATTCAATCGAGAAGCTCGGTTTAGGCACCATTGGCGCACGCGCCGGCGTGCATCAAACCAACGAACTTGAAAACAGCGATCCTATTTTTTTGACCTCAAGTTTTAGTTTTGAATCGGCGGCCCAGGCCGCGGCGGTGTTCGCCGGTGAAGCCGATGGCAACATCTATTCGCGATTTACCAATCCAACCGTGCGTTCGTTTGAAGAGCGGCTCGCCGCGCTCGAAGCGGGCGAAGCGTGTATCGCGACTTCGTCCGGCATGAGCGCAATCCTGACAACCATCCTGGGCTTGCTCGAAAGCGGCGATCACATTGTGAGCTCGCGCAGCATCTTTGGCACCACCACCGGCTTGTTGCAGATGTTGGAGAAATTTGGCATCCAGACGACCTTTGTCGATCTGACGGATATGAACGCTTGGGCGCGCGCGATTACCTCGCGCACTCGGCTGTTGTTTCTTGAAACGCCGTCCAATCCGCTCAACGAAATTGCCGACGTTGCCGCGTTGGCGGCGCTTGCGCAGAGCCACCCGAATTGTTTATTGGTGGTCGACAATTGTTTGTGCACGCCGGTCTTGCAGCAGCCGCTGCGCCTGGGCGCAGATGTAGTGGTGCACTCGGCGACCAAATATCTCGATGGTCAAGGTCGTTGCGTGGGTGGCGCGATCGTGACCACTGCAGAACGTATTCGCGATAAGTTTTTCCCGTTATTACGCGCAGCCGGTCCCAGCATGAGTCCGTTCAATGCCTGGGTATTCCTCAAAGGGCTCGAGACTTTGAAATTGCGGATGGAGGCACACAGCGCGAGTGCGCAACACATTGCGTCGTGGCTCACCCAACATCCACGCGTCGAGCGCGTGTTCTATCCGGGATTGGCGGATCATCCGCAGCATGCGCTTGCCGAACGTCAGCAACGCGCCTTCGGGGGTGTGGTGTCGTTCACCGTGCGGGGCGCGCGCGCTGCCGCGTGGCAGGTCGTCGATCACACCAAGCTGTTCACGATCACTGGCAATCTTGGTGACAGTCGCAGCATTATCACGCATCCAGCAACCACCACGCATGGCCGCTTGAATGCGGAACAGCGGGAGTCGATGGGTATCACGGATTCCTTGGTGCGACTGTCGATTGGACTCGAAGACGCTGCCGACCTGATTAGTGATCTTGATCAGGCCCTGAGTCGCATTTAAGGGGCGAAAAACCTTGGCAGCGACCAGCTCGTGCGTGTAGAGTCTCGACCTCAAATTTAGCGGCCGAAGTTGCGGTCAATAACGGCCACCCTTCGGCATTCCACACGCTTTTCGCCCCAATCCGATTGGAATCCTTCTGACGCTGGCAGAGATTGATTTCCGGTGACAGGCCCCAACCGGAGAAACCGCCATGCCCGGCCGTAATTTCTTGTTTATTCCAGGACCGACCAACATCCCCGAGCGCGTCCGGCGCGCGATGGATGTGCCACTCGAAGACCATCGCCGGATCGACTATCCACAAACCGTGTTGCCGTTGTTTGAAGATCTAAAACCGATCTTCGGTACCAAAACTGGGCGGGTGTTCATTTTCCCGTCGTCGGGTACTGGCGGCTGGGAAGCCGCGATGACCAACACCTTGTCACCGGGTGACAAAGTGTTACAGGCCCGTATCGGTCAATTCAGTCATTTATGGATTGAGATGTGTCGCCGCCTCGGCCTCGAGGTTGAAGTGGTCGACTGCGAATGGGGCACTGGAGTGCCGCTCGATAAGTATCGTGAAATCTTGGGCGCCGATAAGCAGCATAAAATCAAAGCGGTGTTGGCCACCCATAATGAAACCGCGACTGGGGTCACGAGCGATATTCATGGCGTGCGCAAGGTGCTCGATGATCTGAAGCATCCAGCGCTGTTGTATGTGGATGGCGTCAGCTCCATCGGTTGCATTGAGTTTCGGATGGAGGAATGGGGCGTCGATCTTGCGGTGGCCGGTTCACAAAAAGGCTTCATGCTGCCCACCGGGCTCGGCATTGTCGGCGTCAGTCAAAAAGCACTCGAAGCCTGCAAAAACGCTCAGCTTCGCCGCGCCTACTTCGACTTCGGTGACATGCTGCGCATGAACGAAGGCGGGTGGTTTCCGTATACGCCGGCAATGACGCTGATCCACGGCCTGCGTGAATCGATCAATATG
>JAYUEZ010000010.1:0-7823 GCA_043738965.1 Gammaproteobacteria bacterium | reverse complement strand
GCAGCTTCGCCTGCGGCATGACTTCATTGACAACGCCGAGATTCAACGCTTCTTGCGCCGATAATTGTTGACCCGTCATCAAGAAATAACGCCCGCGGTTTAAGCCGAGCAACATCGGCCACACGATGTGCACACCATCACCCGGCACTAAGCCGCTCGGGAAATGCGGCGCGTCTTGGAATACCGAATGATCGGCGGCGAGGACGATATCGCACAGCAGGGCAAGTTCGGCGTGCACGGTCGCTGGACCATTCACCGCCGCAATCATCGGCGCCTGGATCTCGAGCAGGTTCACTAACAGCCGCTTGGCATCCGGCAGGACATGTTCGGCCCAGGTTTTGGCGTCGACCTTACCACCACCGAGATCTTCCTTGTGAATGAAGGTGTCACCCGAGCCAGTAAAGATGATGATCTTGTTCTCGGGATCATTACCAATATCGGCGAAGCAGTAACCGAGCTCCTGGTGGGGCGCAAAGCCCCAGATTAAGTCGCGGTTATCACTGTGCAGTGTAACCTGCAGGATGCCATCCTCGCGCTGGAATTTGATGTGCTGATATTTCTTGGCATATTCATCGAGGTGCGGGACTAACATGGTGTTCTCCTTGAGCGAAGGTCAGGCTTAAAATAAGCGACCACGACACCATACGGGGATCTGTGCGCCGGCAAAAGCGCACAGGGCTTCCGTAACTCACCCAGCATCTTGACCGGACAACTCTATTGTGGCCACGCTGGCGCCTTAAGGTCGTAATTATCAATGACGAAGCGTGCTACCCCGCTGTAGCGCCAAGGTGGAAACATGGAAAACGCTCAATCAAAAGCACGCCCCGATCATGAAATTATTATTGTCGGCGCCGGTTTCTCCGGTCTTGGTCTTGGCATCCAGCTCAAAAAGCAATATCAGCACGACTTCGTGATCCTGGAGCGTGCCGATGATCTTGGTGGCACTTGGCGCGACAATACCTACCCGGGGTTGACCGTCGATATCCCGTCGGCCTCGTACTCTTATGCCTTTGAGCCCAATCCCGACTGGACTCGGGTCTATGCCCGCGGCGCGGAGCTAAAAGCTTACGCCGACCATTGTGCCGACAAGTACGACGTGCGCCGCCACATTCGATTCCGCAAGTCCGTACAACGCGCGGTCTATGACGAAGCGAACAATTTATGGCGGTTGACGCTCGCCGATGGTGAGAGCCTGACGGCGCACTATTTTGTTAGCGCCACTGGCGCGTTGACCGCGCCCAAGATGCCCGACATCGAAGGGGTTGAATCCTTCACGGGCAAAGTCATTCATACCGCGCGTTGGGATCACCAACATAATCTAAACAACGAACGGGTTGCGGTGATCGGCACTGGGGCCACCGCGATTCAGTTGATCCCAGAGATTGTGGACAAGCTACAACGGCTTGATGTTTACCAGCGCACGCCGATTTGGTTGTTGCCTAAATTCGACGCCGTAATCCCGGACGGATTGCGCAAAGCGTATCGCCTGGTCCCCGGCTTGCAAAAGCTGATGCGCTTTCTGTGCATATTCTTAACCGAACTGTGGATTGGCGTCGGTGGCGTGCACTACAAACAGTTCCCGTGGATCTTCAAGTGGCTAGAAAAACAAGGAGTCGATCACATTCGCGCTCAGGTCAAGGATCCGGCAATCCAACAGAAGCTAATCCCGACTTACAACCACTTCTGTAAACGGCCGAGTGTGTCGAATGTCTA
This sequence comes from Gammaproteobacteria bacterium, assembly GCA_043738965.1. Lineage (GTDB taxonomy): Bacteria > Pseudomonadota > Gammaproteobacteria > CAIKBL01. The sequence goes on along the minus strand of JAYUEZ010000010.1, from coordinate 6,110 downwards.
CTATCCGGTGTTTAATCGCGGTAACGTGGAACTGATTACCGATCCCATCACGCGCATCACGCCGACCGGGATCGAGACCAAGGACGGCAAGGTGCGCGAGATCGACACGCTGATCTGTGCGACCGGTTTCCAAGTCTTCGAGCCCGGCACCGTTCCCAGTTGCGAAATTATTGGCCGCGGCGGACTGGAAATTGGCGAGTACTGGACCAAGAATCGCTACCAGGCTTACCAGGGGATCACCGTGCCGGGTTATCCGAATTACTTCATGCTCTTCGGGCCATATGCGATCGCGAGCGGATCGTACTTCGGCATGATCGACATTCAGGTGCGGCATTTTCTGCGCTGCCTGAAAGCCGCGCGGAAGCGCGCCGCGAACTATGTCGAAGTGAAGCAGCGGGCGCACGATGCCGACTTCGCGCGCGTGATGCAGCAACGCGAAAATAACGTGTTATACAGCGGTAATTGCGCCAGTTCGCACACCTATTATTACGACCGCAATGGCGACGCGCCGCTACTTCGCCCCGTGACGCATTTAAATATGTGGTTGCGAAGCTTTACGTTTAACCTCAACGACTACGATTTCGCGACGAAGTAGAGGGAGTCTGGGTTGCGCCAAGGGCCATGGTCGATGTAGAGCGTGACACGCCAGAACTGCGTTGTAACGGCTTAATCAGTACGCCCCAGTACCTCCTTACTGGATACAGGGCTCGATTATTTTCCGACATCAATCACGGTAACGCGCCCAGCGGAATCTTCGCTACCTTGACGCTGCTCAGCCACTTCACGTGGCGAGCACAGTTTAATTGATCACTATCAGAGATTAGGGCGATCAAGCCGCTGTCTTCGGTGAGCGGCAGGCCGTCGCGCTCGTAGTAGACCAGCACGTGATCGCCGACTTCGGTGTTGAAGATCTCGTGCCACGAAAATAGAGCGACATAGCCATCGGCGGCCCTGGCGACGATATAGGCACGGTTGGTTTCATGTTTCTCAGTAACACGAAGATGTGCGCGTGTCAGCAGGTCGCGTAGTAGGACCCCGCGGTAGCTCTTGGCAATATACTTCGTGCGATTTGGCGCGCAGCGCATCGGCGTTTTGCCGAATGTCGTCGCCCGCAGCGCGCGCAATGTATCAATATTCAGGGTCAGCGGATGATCGACTTCGCCCTCGATGCGTAGCTGTGTGCTGACGAAGGAATGTTTGTCGGCGGCTGCGGTAGCGAGACTGAGCGCTAGCGCGACGACGATAAGGAGATAGCGGTGTAATGAGATGATTACCTATTTTTCCCAATCTGTGCACGCATGCGTGGATCCCAGAAGCGTTGCAGATGCAGTGTAATGACGCCGACTGCATTGTCGGGATCTGCGGCCTGATTGGCGGCGATGTCGTTCGCCATTTCTACTAGCCGTTCAATATGCGTCGGAAACTAATCTCTACCGTCCATGATGCGCTCGTCATGGCTGTAGATGACGAGATCCGTGCCGCGCACAAAACCTGCCAGCGTGACGTTGCAGATCTCGGCGAGACGGACCGCCCGTGCCGTCGGCGCCGAAATCGCAGCGAGTAGACCGATGCCCGCAGCCGCAGCCTTCATCACGATTTCATAGCTTGGCCGGCTGGTGACATCCGTCGGCGTCCGCGCCACCCAGCGGCACCTTATATGCAAAAATTTACCTATCTGCGGCTGATCCTATCTAACTGGACCGCACGAACTTCAAAGGGTATGCCATGCGACCTAGGCAATCAATATGGTGGGAGATTTCATATTCAACGCAGTGAAGTGAATTTAGTGCGTCCCCGCACACCACCAACGTGAAGCCTCAAAGCGGCGTGAAGGCCTGAGTTTTGATAAGACAATACACGCGTTCACCTCGCTTGAGCGCCAAATCATGCACTGCCTTCGCGGTCACCTCCGCAATAAGGGGTTCGCCGATGTCGATCTCAACAAGACAACGATGATGAACCTCCGTCAATTGGGTAATCGTCCCCGGGAGCTGATTCTGAATGGTGATCTCGGCGGTCGCGGCACGCGCGATAGCAATGTTATTCGCCCGTACCGTGACATAAACATCAGTGCCTGGCCGGGCAGTTGAGTAGGGCAGGATTAATTTTTGTTGCTGAAACCGCGCTGCGGTATACCCCAGCCGTTCATCATGACTGACGGTGGTCATCTTCAATACATTCTCGAAGCCCGTTGCCTGCAGCAACGCCAGCGCCGGCGTGCGGCGAATGACCTCGCGCAAGGCGCCATGAGCTATCAGCGTCTCCGCATTGATGAGCATGATTTGTTGTGTGAGCTGGAGGATTTCGGCCATCTGATGGCTGACGTAGATCAGAGGGACTTTGAGTTCGGTCACGACACGTCTGAGAAACGGCAGGATCTGTAACTTGAGGCGCTCGTCCAGTGAGGCCATGGGTTCATCAAGTAATAGTAGCTTTGGGCTTGATAGCAACGCACGGCCTAACGCCACGCGCTGCTTTTCACCCCCTGAGAGTTGTCCTGGACGCTTTTTTTCCAGCGATCCGATTTCGAGTAATTCAACGATACGGGCTAGCGAAAGCGAACGCTCGTGTCCAGTTGAGCGCTTGGTCCCGAAAAGTAGATTGTCGCGAACGTTTAAATGCGGAAACAGCTGGTTATCCTGAACGACGATTCCAACCTGTCGCCGGTGCGGTGGAAGATTGATCCCGGTGGTCGAATCAAACACGGTCATCCCGTCAATTGCGATGTAACCTGCATCGGGTTGGGTGATCCCCGCAATGACGCGAAGCAGCGTACTTTTGCCGGAGCCGGAGGGTCCGAATAGACCGGCGACAGGCGTGGTCAACGCCACCTTAATGTGAAGCAGAAAATTATCTCGCGCCAGACGAACCTCTAAATCCAACATCTCCTGTTATCTCCCAATGAGGCGTTGGGTTCGTTTTGCCAAAACGTCACTGGCGAGGAGTGCTGAAAAAGCGAGCGCTGTCGAAAGAACAACTAGACGAAGGGCGGCGCCTTCCCCGCCCGGGGTTTGCGTGACGGAGTAGATTGCCAACGGCAAGGTTCGGGTCTCGTCGGGGATATTGCCGACAAAGGTGATCGTCGCACCAAACTCGCCCAAGCTGCGACTGAACGCCAGAATGATCCCGGTGACCACACCCGGCAGCGCTAGCGGCAGCGAGATCGTAAAAAATACCTGCAAGGGATGAGCGCCCAATGTCGATGCAATCCATTCGAGCTGAGGCTCGACCATCTCGAACGAGAGTCTGACGGCACGGACCATCAGCGGAAAAGACATCACGGCCGAAGCGACTACAGCCCCTTGCCAGGTGAAAGCGATTGAGATGTCGAAAGTCTCGTGCAGCCACTTGCCGATCAGTCCTTGATTGCCGAGGAGCAACAGCAACAAATAGCCCGGTACCACGGGTGGTAATACCAAAGGCAGATGAACACACGCATCGAGCAGGGCCTTCCCGAAAAACTGCTTTTTCGCCAGAAGCCACCCGACGATAATTCCCGGAATCGTTAACAACACCGTGCAGCACAGCGCTATTTTTAACGACAAGAGAAACGCGGAGAGTTCTTGCGGTGTGAGTTCCCAATAACCTGTGCTCCCCATGGGTTATGGGATCACCTGGAATCCGAACTTCTCTAAAATAGTCGTCGCGGGCTTGACTGCGAGATAGCGCAGGAATTCATCGCTTGCGCGTGACGCCCGACCCTTCACGCACGCGATCGGGTAGACAATCGGGACATGTGTGCTTTCCGGAAATTTAGCGACGACTTCAACCTTGGACGAAATTTTCGCATCAGTCGCATAGACAATCGCCGCGGCACACTCTCCTTTCTCCGTGAACGCCAACGCGGCGCGCACGTCTTCCGTCCCAACGATGCGGGACGCTATGGTGTCCCACCAGCCGAGTGAGGTAAGCGCCGCTTTGCCGTAGATGCCTACTGGCACGCTAGCCGGATCTCCGGTGCACAATTTGCCCGCAAAACTGCCTGCGAAATCGAAATCTCTTTTCATTGTGACTTTGAAACCGCGTCCGACGGGTGCGATGAGAACCAAGTCGTTTCCCACGAGATTTCGTCGCGATTCAATCACGATCTTTGCCTTGTCCTGGAGATAATCCATCCACTTGGCATCTGCGGACACGAAGATATTCGCCGGAGCACCATTCTCAATCTGCTTGGCCAAGGTTGCCGAGCTCGCGAACGAGAGGGCGACCTTGGTTCCGGTTGCCTTCTCGAATTGCGCCGCGATCTCTCCCAGCGCATTAGTGAGACTTGCTGCCGCAAACACGCTGATGCGCTGTTCCGCGTGAACGAACGCGGTAAACGTGGAAATCACGAGCAAGAACATGGTTCGACTCATTAATCTCATACAAGACCTCCGTTGAATCTACTTTTTGACGTTTTATAGGAAAAAAATAACTTATTTGAATCGAAATTACGCTAGAGAAAACCGATTTATATCTAATGAAAATGCGATTATCATTTCTATTGGCAATCGACGAAATCCAGTTTTAGAAAGATCAGCGAATGAGCGAGGTCGAACACAAAACTGAACCCGACGTTACGATGCTGATGGTTTCAATCATTCGCCTGCTGGCGCTCGATCATGCTGACGCGTGCGCTGGACGCCGCGCCACGTTGACGCGACTATTAAATTATCTGGAGAAGCATCCTGCGGTGCGCCGTACGCCGGAGATCGCGACGACGGTACGTACCGCGATATCAGTCTGGAACGATAAGCTAGTCCGTGACGAATTCGCCGCAACGGGATTCGACGCCGCAACCAACGGGTTCATCCACTAAAGCAGATATCGAGCGCCACCGAGAGTCTCGCACAACGGCGAGACTGAACACTCGGCGACGCATCGTCGTTTAATCTTGGTCAGGCAGCAGCCGTGTTCATCACAGCTTTCACTTCCAAGAATTCCTCCATGCCGAACTCACCCCACTCGCGACCATTGCCGGACTGTTTGTAACCGCCAAACGGAGCTTTGAAATCAAGCCCGGCGCCATTCACATGGACGTTCCCGGCGCGCAGTCGTGACGCCACGTTATTTAGACGCTTCTCGTCTTTGCCCGAAACATAGCCCGATAGCCCATAGACGGTGTCGTTCGCGATCGAGATCGCATCTTCATCATCTTTATAGGGGAGGATGGCCAGCACCGGACCGAACACTTCTTCGCGTGCAATCGTCATGTCATTTTTGACATTCGCAAAAATGGTCGGTCGCACATAGTAACCGGCGGTAAGACCGTCGGGTCGACCGGTGCCGCCGCAGACAAGTTCCGCGCCTTCATCGATCCCTTTTTGGATCAGGCCCTGGATCTTATCGAACTGGATCTTGCTGACGACCGGGCCGATGGTGGTGCCGTCGACGTTAGGATCGCCCACCTTGACCTGGCCCGCTGCGGCCTTGGCGATCGCCACCGCTTCCGCGTGTCGCGAGGCTGGCACCAGCATCCGAGTCGGCGCGTTGCAGGATTGTCCCGAATTCAGACACACCTGTTGGACACCACCGGCAACAGCAACGTTGAAGTCGGCGTCGTCGAGAATAATGTTGGCCGACTTACCGCCCAGTTCCTGGGAGACGCGCTTCACCGTATCCGCCGCCGCTTTAGCGACTTGTACACCGGCACGCGTTGAGCCGGTGAAGGACATCATGTCGACGTCGGGATGACTCGACAGTGCGGCACCGACCGTCGGACCGTCGCCATTCACAAGATTGAAAACGCCCTTGGGAACTCCCGCCTCGTGCAGGATTTCGGCGAATAGTGCGGCGTTGAGCGGTGCGACTTCGGAGGGTTTTAAGACCATCGTGCAGCCCGCGGCGAGCGCCGGAAAAACCTTGCAGGCGATTTGATTGATGGGCCAATTCCACGGTGTGATAAACCCGCAAACACCGATCGGCTCACGGCGCAACGTGATCGCGCCGCGCTTTTCCTCAAACTCATAATTCTTCAGCACTTCGATCACGGTCCCGAGGTGTGCGGGACCCATCGCCGCCTGGGCTGCCTTGCTGAGCGACATTGGCGCACCCATCTCTTTCGAGATGGTCTCGGCCATTTCGTTGTAGCGTTTTTTATAGGCCACCATAATCGCTTCGAGCAACGCGAT
>JAYUEZ010000009.1:0-7849 GCA_043738965.1 Gammaproteobacteria bacterium | reverse complement strand
CCGCCAACACGCTCGCGCGCCAGCCGAAACTGGCGGTGATGCTGACCAAGAAAACTGGCGCGAGCGCCCAACCCAGGCTGCCCGTAACGCCGTGCACTGAATACGCGGGGCCGATACGGGCGACGCTGACGCGCTGGTTGAGCAGTGAATAATCCACCGGATGGAAGACTCCGTTGCCAAGGCCGACGATGCCCGCACTTAACAACAGCGAAACGTAGTCGTGGCTGAGCGCAAAGCCGAGTGCGCCAAACGCGAGACAGCATAGACCGCCGATTAAGGTGACGCCGGGACCGAAGCGATCGACCACAAAGCCGGCGAGCGCCTGCGATACGCCCGAGACGATGAAGAGCACGCTCATTACAAAGCCGAGCGCGGCGAAGCTATAACCAAATTCGACGCGGAGCCACGGAAACAGGGGCGCAATGATGAGCTGAAAGAAGTGGCTCGTGAGATGAGCCAGCCCTACATAGCCGACGACGCGTGCATCCTTTTGCCACGGCACCCATCGGGCGTCGACGGTACTGACTGAACCTACCATGCTAGCTCGCGGGTGATTGGTTGCGATGACAGAGAAAGCCGCGACGAATCGCGTCCGAGCCATCAGGATTCACCACACGGAACGCGAGCGCGTTCGCGGTTTGCCCTTCAACCACGACCTTCAACAGCGTGCCCAAGCGCACCATGCCCGAGAAGCGGCCGCCGAGGCGAGTGACAGACAATGGATCGCCGCCCAAATATTCCCGCACGAGCACCGATACCGCGCGCGCCAACGTGGCCGTGCCATGCAAGATGAGGCCGGGTAAATTCGCGGCGAGCGCAGCCGCGCGATCCGTATGAATGGGATTCCAGATCCGTGCGCCTTCGGTGTAGAGATGCGCGGCATTGGCGGCGATGTTCACGTCGAATTCGCGTGGCGTGGTGGGCGCAATGTCGGGCCACGCCGGCGCGACTTCGATGGCGGTCGCGGGCCCACTGAGCGGAACACCGCGGAATAAGGTGCCGTAGTAGGTGCGACAGTAGCAGCTACCGGCCAAGTCCACGGTATCGATGCGTTGCGTGAGATAGGCGCCCGGTCCGCGTTGTTCGACTGCAATCGCGGTGGCGGTGGTGCTGAGCGCAAGGTCCGGGCGTATGGGCTGGAGCAGATGGATATCGTGTTCGGCGTGCACGGCACGTGTGAGTTCAGCAGGGAGCAGCGATTGGATCCCGGATCCGCGACGCTGGGCGAGCACCGCGTCCCATGCCAGGCATACCGGAAATACTGGATGTGCGGCGATTTGGCGGGTGGTGTCGAAGTAACACTCCGCCATGTCGTCGATACTCGCCGCGTACGCCATCAGCCAGCGGGCATCGACCGCAGTTGTGAATTCGCGAGTGGAGTGGCCAAGTAACTCGGATGAAAGCGGCATAAACCGGGTTGCCTTGGGCGATGCGCCCGTTAGTAGCTGGATTGCGTCACTCGCAAGAACGTCGCTGAATCAATGTATGAACTCGATCGTCGTTGTGAGCGAAAGCGTCTCAGTCTTTCCCCCTCTCTCGCAAGATAGAGAGGGGGACGAGGCGTCTCGTTCTTCCGGCAGAACCTAACGCAGCAACCACCACACCGCAGCGGCCAACGCGAGTAGTGCGAGAACGCCGATGATCATGCCAAGACGACTTTTCGCCGTGGGTGGCGCGGCTGGCAACGGGCTGGGATCAGCCGCGCGCGCCGCGGGAATCGGCGGCGTAGCGGGCTGTGGGCGCGCCATCGGTGGCGTTCGTGGTTTGCCCGACGATGATACAACGCGCGTGGCGTCAGCTGACTCCATATCCTCGTCGAAGACGGCAGGGTTTAGCGCGGGTTCGCCGCGCGACGATTCGTCCGTCAGATCGAGATCAATCTCATGCGTGGCGTGATGGGGCACCGGTGCCTTCGGCAGCACCACGGTTTGATCATTCGCCGGAGGGGGAACAGCCACCGATTCTGAACTGCCGAAGACGTCGAAGTCGACCGCTTCGTGTGTCGCTTTCGCGGCCGGCGTGGTGCCCGTGATATCGATAATGTCGTCTAATTTTGTCATGGCGATAGTTGAGATGGTTTGTGCTCATTATCGGCGGCGAGCCGGAATCCGTCCATCCTCGGTTCCTCCCGGGCACTCTTTGTTACAGGAGTCGCGGGCCTTGCCGGCTCGGCTTACGCCACGGCCGCGACGGCCGCGTTGCGGATGAAATCACCCACTACCCGCGCAAAGGCGTCGGGCTGCTCGATCTCTGGCAAATGTCCGGCGCCGGGAAGCACGGTCAGCGCCGCGTGGGCGATGGCGGATTGCCACGCGGGGCCATAAGGCGCTGGCACTACGCGATCGTGTTCGCTGGTCACGATTAGGGTGGGCGCTTTGATGCGCATGAGGCGTTTCTTAATGCCAGTATCGGGGAGGGGCCACAAGAATTTCGCGCTTGCGCGTAAGCTCAATAACTCATCCACATGCGCGTCGACTTTGTCGCGGCCGCCAAAAATATACTGCTTGCGCGAGGCCGGACTCGAGAACAGTGATTCAGACGGCATTCCCGGATGCACCGCGAACGGATCGTCATTTTTCACGTTGTCCAGCCACAGACCCAGGGGGTTCACTAACACCAGACGCGCAACGCGCGACGGTGCAATGGCCGCGAGTTCGGCCGCCATCCACGCGCCAATGCCAGCGCCGGCGACGTTCACGCGAGTTAAACCGAGCGTGTCAAGTAGATCGCAGTGATGCAGCGTTAAATCGAGCGGGCCTTCATCCATCAATGGCAAATCGTCCTTGGCCGGCCCCCAACCGGGCGCGGTCGGCGCGATAACATCGAAGTGCGCGGCCAAGCGTTCAAAGGCCGCGTCGAACGCGACCAGGCCCAGCATGCCGTGCAAGAAAAGTAAGGGCGCGCCATGTCCGGCGCGGGCGTAATGCACTGTCAACTCCGAGTTGGCGACCTTTAACGTCGTTAGATTCATGCCCGGGATCCTGCTGCGTGCACAGCCGCCGGCCGCGCGTTAGCGGCGCCGGTGCTGACCGTTCGCGGTACCGCGCGATCTTCGCGCGGCATTGGACGCGGCGACCAGTGATCCTCATAGTCATTCCAAATATGGCGCACTTTGGGGATCACGCGGCGCGCGAATAATTCGGTTGAATAGCGGCAAAGTTCGGTGGGCATATCCCCGAAATGCAACAGACACACTAGATGACCGCACTTCAACGTGGTCGCCAAACGTTCCATTTGTTCACACACGCTATCCACGCTGCCCGCGATAAGGAAGCCACGTTCGATCATTTCCGGCCAACTCAAGGCGGCGGCTTGATTGAGCGCGGACGATTGACCGGCCATTTGCGAGGTTAAGCCAGCGCGGATGGTCGCTTCGGTGCGATAGCCCGGGGCATCGGCGAATCCCGGATAAACGTGCAGGCATCGCGAGAAGAAATAGCGCGCGTGTTTTTCGTACAGCCGCTGCGCTTCGGCATCGGTTTCCGCGACACATATCTGTTGCGCGAACGCGGCTTGATAGGGATTGAATTCCTGACCCAAGGCTTCCATGCGCTGCCAGAAACCCTGCATCAGTTGCGCGCCACGCACATAGCCTTGGAACGATAGATAGCTGTAGTTGTAATGATGTTCAGCGCAGAAATCCCAGGTCTCGACCGAGCCACCGCCGGGGATCCAAATCGGCGGCGGCGTTTGAATGGGGCGCGGCCACAAATTCACATAACGTAATTTGTAATGTTTGCCGTTCCAGGCGAACACATCGGGATCGGCCCAGGCGCGTTTCACGAGTGCGTGCGCTTCCAAATATTTTTCGCGCAAGGTGGCGGGATTCACACCACACGCGTAGTTATCGTCCATCGAACTGCCAACGGGGAACCCCGAAATCAAGCGAGCGCCCGACATGCAGTCGATCATCGCCATTTCTTCAGCGACGCGCGTCGGCGGGTCGTAAAGCGCGAGCGATTGGCCGAGCAGTAAGATTGAGGCTTCACGTGTACGGCGCGCGAGCGTCGCCGCCATCAATTGCGGTGACGGCATCAAGCCATAGGCATTTTGGTGATGCTCGTTGATGCCCAGCCCGTCGAAGCCCTGGTCTTCGGCGAATTCGAGAAGATCGAGATAGTCGTTATAGACCCGATTGGCCTTGCGAGCGTCGAACAGACGTGAATCCACATCGACCCAGACGCTGCGGTTCTTCTCGGTGAAGTCATCCGGTAGGTACGGCCACGGCATTAAATTAAACCAGTGAAATTTCATTCGCTTTTCTCACAGAATCAGATGATGCGGGCCGACGCTACATCACCACCAGCGTACGTGCCTCGATACTTTCGCGGGGCACGAACTCCGGCGGACAGGTCGGATTCTTAAATCCCGTATGTGGCATGAAGCGGGCGCGCCCGTCGGTTGCCGAGTCGAAACATTTCAGGAGCAGCACTTCCTCCGGTTGCATGTCGGAGAGATAAAACCATTGATGGCCTGACGCATGCCGCACCGATTGAATCTGTCCGACGTGGCGTGGCGTTTCGAGATCGTCCTCGCCATAGTGATAGATCGGCGTGTCGACAATATCGCCCGGATGCACACTGCGCGCGTCGCACACCGCGAGCGGTGTATCTTGCACGGGACCGATGATCGGTCGCCATAAATTCACGAACAGATACCGACGACCGATGAGATCGAGTCGCTTCGCCTCTGTCAAGATTTCGCGCGAACGTTTGGGACCTGAGAATTCGGTGTAGTCGTTATGCACGGCATCCACCGGCATGCGCACGCCAGGGTCGCCGCGTTTGGCGCGCACGGCACTGCGCGTGTTGTGATCGAACACGATCACGGCGACTGCTCCCAGCGTCTGCTGCACAAAGCGCGACACTTCCGCGTAATAATCCGCCTTGACCTGCGGATCGTCATAGAACGCGTTAAAGCTTGTTGAATGACGATGAAACGCAAATCCGTTGACATCGAGTTCGAGCTTTGCGGCGATTGGTCGCGCATCGTGAATGCGCATGGTTTGATAATCGATCGGCGGGCGCGCGGTGCGGCGGCCGGAACTCACCGGATACACGCGGTGCTCGATCGGCTCGCTGGTCGGTCCCAGATAGGCCAGTGGTGCGCTGACATACGAGAGATTCGCTAAGTCGGTGGTAGTCGTCATCAGGTTTCTCTTTAATTAAGAACTACAAGACAGCATCGAGCAGCCGGCGCGTTGGCGGGCCCAGTCTGGCCGCTTCGCGGCATAGGATTCGCGAGTGGGTTGTTCATCATACGGGCGACGGACCACGTCGAGGAGTTCGTTGACGCGACTGTAATCGCCTTGTTCGGCTTGGTCGATGGCGAGTTGCGCGAGGTAATTGCGCAGCACATATTTAGGATTCATGCGATTCATCGCCGCGCGTCGCGGATCGGCAGCGCGATCATCGGTGCGAAGACGTTCGCTGTAACGCTTCAGCCAAGCCAACGTGCGCACTCGCGTGTCGTCGATGTGCGTCTCCGGTCGGTAATAGGCGGGCGCAATGGTTGCTATCAACGCCTCGTCTGTCGCGCCCGGGCTGGCGTCCAAGTTTCCTAATTGCCGGAAGAAGAGGGTCATGTCGGTTTCAACCAACTGCAACACCGCGAGCAGTTCGGTGACAAGTTCGGTGTCGCGCGCGGGATCAAAATGATGTAACCCTAGTTTACCCGCCATCATGTCCTGCCACGCCGACTCGAAGGTGCTGCGATAGTCATCGAGTGCGGCTTCGAGTGGAGGCACCTCGTTGATCAGGGGATACAGCGCATTGGCGAGCTGCACCAGATTCCACAAGGCAATTTGCGCTTGCGCACCGAACCGATAACGCCGGCCTTCGGCATCGGTGGTATTAGGCGTCCAATCAGAATCGTAATTCTCGAGCCAACCGTACGGGCCATAGTCGATGGTCAGCCCCAGAATCGACATGTTGTCGGTATTCATGACGCCGTGCACGAAGCCAACGCGCAGCCAATGCACGACCATCACGGCAGTACGTCGACCAATCTCGCGTAACCAGGCGACATAAACTTCTTTGCACGGCGCACCAAGCTCGGGATAGTCGGTGACAATGGTGTAGTCCACCAGCCGCTTGAGGAGCGCGACGTCACCACGCGCGGCCAGGATCTCGAAATTGCCAAAGCGCGTGAAGCTTGGGGCAACCCGGCACACAATAGCGCCGGGTTCAGCGCGCGGATTGCCGTTGTAGAACATGTCACGCACCACCGACTCTCCAGTGACCACCAGACTCAAGGCACGGGTGGTCGGCACGCCCAGGTGATGCATCGCCTCGCTACACAGAAATTCGCGAACCGATGATCGCAATACCGCCAATCCGTCCGCCGTACGCGAGTACGGGGTAGGACCCGCGCCTTTTAATTGCAAGGCCCAACGCTCGCCGCGCCGATTGACGACTTCGCCCAAGACGATCGCGCGACCATCGCCGAGCTGACCGGCCCAATGGCCGAATTGATGTCCGCCATAACACATGGCGAAGGGATCCATATCGGCGAGCGCTCGATTACCAGCAAACACGTCGGCGAACATGCTCGATTCACAATCGTTGGCGCTTAAGTCAAGCAGCGCCGCGACTTCGCGCGAATAGGCCACCAGTCGCGGTGCGGCGACTGGGGTTGGGCGGACCCGCGAATAACACGCGCCCGTGACTTGGCGACGAAAATTAGCGAGCTCCGGATCGGCCGGCAGTTCGCGCGTGAAGCGATTATCGAAACGGAGTGTGTCGAGCATGCGGTTAGTGGACTGCTGCGTGCTTGCGAATAAAGTTTTCTAACACATCGCGCGTCAGATCGCCGGATCGCGCGGCGACTAATTGTCGCTTGGGATCAAAGACGAGGTAGGTTGGTGTTCCGGTGAATTTATCGCCGGTGGCGGCTTCGAAGGATTTCGCCATGCGCGCGGGTTCGGCGATCACACTGGGAAAGGTGAAAGGCTTTTTGCTAATAAATTCTTTTACTTTGTTGAGCTCGCCGTAACCATCCAAGGAGATGCCGAGAACCTCCGCGTCTTTCCCGACATGCGCCTCATGAAAGGCCGAGACTTCGGGGTATTCCTTCTTACACACCGGGCAGTACGTGGTCCACATCATGACCACCGTGAAATGGTTGGCGCTGATTTGCTCGGCCAACGATGAGGTTTGTCCGGCTAAGGTTCGCACTTCGATTCCGCCAGCGATGGCTAGATTGGCGAATAGACTGAACAATAGAAACGCGCAGGCACGCTGGATTGCGGGGTGATCTTTCATGAGGTAAGTCCAGCCCGCAGCGCACGCGCGGCGTCATCCAACGCAACTTTCCCCATATCGACCTTGCCACCCATGCGTGCAAAGCCATGCACCATTCCAGCATAACATTTTTCCTCAACCGCCACGCCAGCGGCGCGTAAAGTCGCGGCGTAATCACGACCCTCGTCACGCAGCGGATCGAACTCTGCGGTTTGGACCAGCGCGGCGGGTAAACCACGATGATGCGCTGCGTGTCGCGGCGATAGCCGCGGATCGCTCCATTGGCTTTCTTCGGCAAGATACCAGCGACACAGTTTTTGATACGCGGCGCGCGTCAACAAATAACCGGTCGCGTTGATACGTAGGGATTCGTTGTCCGCGATCAGATCGCACACCGGATAAATTAGTAGTTGAAATGCGAGCGGTGGGCCGTTGGTATCGCGCAAACCCAATGCCACCGAGGCCGCGAGCTGTCCTCCGGCTGAGTCTCCGCCAACGGCGATCCGTTTGGCGTCAATCCTCAATCTCGCGGCCTCGCGCGCGACCCAATTAACGGCGGCGATCGAATCTTCGAGCGCTGCGGGGAAAGGGTGCTCCGGCGCCAGTCG
>JAYUEZ010000008.1:0-2985 GCA_043738965.1 Gammaproteobacteria bacterium | reverse complement strand
CCGGCGGACTCATCTTAGCCAGCGACAGGCCGGTCCTGGAAGAAATGGGGGTCACGGGCAACTTCGGTCCCGGTACGCCTCTGAACGTCATTATTGATCACGTGAAGAACGTCGCTCGCGCATGACGATGACAACGGCGCATATAGAGCCAAAAGCACGCCGCCGATAAGCGGCAGCGCATTACCCGCGTGAGTCGCCTCTTAACCTATTTTGCTGAATAGCGCGGGCTGCATTGTCGGACTCCTCGTTGAACCTCATTTTAACTTCAACGACGGCGTCCACTTTTTCTAGCCTACGTCATAGGCGCATGAGGGCAGATTCGTAGACGACGAGGCGCAGTGTGATGCGCATGCCTAGTCTGCTCGCTGGCGACCACGGTCGCCAAAAGTTTTATTTAGAAAAATGTGAGGTGCTCCATGACTTGCTTGGTCTACATCGAATTCCGAGCCAACAAAGATTCCGTCGACGAACTGCTCGGCTGGCTGCGCGCGATCCTGCCCGATACCCGTTGTCGTGAGGGCTGTGTATCGGTGTCCGTCACGCGCAACCAGGACGACCTACTGAATTTCGCCTTCGTCGAGCTGTGGGAATCGCGCCAGCACTACGAACGCTACTTCGCCTGGCGCCAGGAGCAAGGTGTGCTCGATCAGTTGACCACAATGGTTGATGGTCAGGCGAATTTCCGCTTCTTCGATATCGTCGGCCTATAGACGCGGCGGCTGACGTGCGACCGCAGTTCGCAGCGCTGTCCCCGCACGTGACGGAGGACGAGGTCGTGCCCAGGTGTGGGTGCGATCGCTCGGCATTAGCGCGAGCGGGCGATGCTTAGCCGGCGCGCGCCGGTCGTGGTGTGCGATGTCGAACTTTGATTTCGTCGCAGCGAACAGCCACCCATCATAAAATTTATTGCGTGGGGACTGGGAGTTAAGAGATGAACACCAAGCGCATGTACTTCAACGCCTTCCGCATGAACTGCGTGACTCACATGTCGCCTGGGCTATGGACCCGGGCAGACGATCATATGACTGACTATCTCTCGCTCGACCACTGGACGGAGTTCGCTCGCCTCCTGGAACGCGGTTGTTTCGACGCCATTTTTCTCGCTGACGTGGTCGGACCCTATGATGTGTACGGTGGCAATCGTGATGCGGCGCTAAGTAATGCCACGCATCTGCCGATTAATGACCCGATGCTGTTGTTGCCGGCCATGGCAGCAGCCACCGAGCATCTCGGCTTCGGTTACACCAGCTCGATCATGCAATACCACCCATTTACCTTCACGCGCCTCATCACAACGCTTGATCATCTCACCAAAGGCCGGGTGGCTTGGAATATAGTGACCTCGTTTACAAAAAGCGCGGCACGCAACTATGGGCTGACCAATCTGCCCGAGCACGATGAGCGCTATGCCATGGCCGACGAGTACACCCGGCTTTGCTATCGGCTTTGGGAAGAAAGCTGGGCCGACGATGCCGTACTGAAGGACAAGCGTCGCGGTATCTACGCTGATCCGAGCAAAGTACGCGACATCGACCATGACGGAAAATACTACAGTGTGCATGGTTGCCACCTTTGCGAGCCTTCGCCGCAGCGTACGCCCGTGCTGTTTCAGGCGGGTGCTTCCGGCCGAGGCACGGACTTCGCGGCAGAGAACGCCGAGTGCATCTTCGTAATCGGCGCCAATCCGAAGGTGGCTGGCGACTACGCACGAAATATCCGCGGCAAGATGGCGAACTATGGTCGTCGTGCAGACGACGTCCTGTGTTTCGCCTATATGAAGATCATCACGGGGAGCACCGAAGCCGAGGCGCGTGCCAAATACGACGAGTATTTCAGTCAGGTGAGCTACGAGGGCGCGCTGGCACTGTTGTGTGCATGGACGGGTATCGACTTCAGTCAGTACGAGCCGGATCAGCCGATCGAATACATTGAAACGAACGCAGTGCGTACCGTTCTACACAGCTTTACGGCGGGCGACCCGAGCCGCACCTGGACACTGCGGGATGTCGCCCATTTCATCGGCATCGGTGGCGCGGGCCCCGTACTGGTGGGTGCACCTGAGCAGATTGCCGATCAGTTGGAAGACTGGATCGCGGCAGGTGTCGACGGCTTCAATCTTTCCTATGCGACCTTACCCGCAACCTTCGAGGATTTCATCGATGGGGTTGTGCCGGTATTGCAGAAGCGCGGGCGTATGCAGACCCGCTATCAACCCGGTACCTTGCGCGAGAAGCTATTCGAAGGACGGTCGGCGCGGCTACAGGCGCCGCATCCGGCGGCGTTGTGCCGGAGACCGTGGTAGGCGAGGTGCCTCTCCTGAGTTATCGCTTAAACCAGCGAAAATCACAAAACGTAAACCCGGAGCGAGAGCAGGGGATCAGCGAGAGCAATATATGGGATACAAATCCGAGTATAGATTCTATGTCGAAGCGCAAGCTCCTACACCTAATCGTAGTTCCGGATTAAATTCGGTTCCATTCTTCAGCAGCGCAAAACACACGCGTGCGAGATTGCGACCGAGTGCCACAAAGGCGGCCGTGGTACTCAATCCGCGCTGGCGTAACGCCAGGTAGTACGGTTTCCCTACGGGGCTGCGTCGACCCTGCATGGCCGCGTTGAATAATAACCTCCGCACCTCAGGGTCGCCCTTCTTGGTCAGCTTACGCCGGCCTCGCCATTGACCGGATCCGCGGACCCGAACCTCCATCCCCATGAACGCGATAAATGCGTCGCCACCGACAAACTCCCCGCGATGATAAAGTGCCACCAACGCCAACGCCGTGAGCGGACCCACCCCGCGGGGAGTGCGCGGCACCGTGTCACTTGCGCGGCCCAACCCAGGCGCTTCGCTTCCGCCATCAAGGTTCGATCTATCTTGTGTAGCACGATATCGCGCTGCTCGATTGCTACTACCACTATCATGAAGCGAGCGTGTATCAGGCGAGCGCGAGCGACGGACAGCTCGATCCGACGCGCGGCGGGCGC
>JAYUEZ010000007.1:0-2989 GCA_043738965.1 Gammaproteobacteria bacterium | reverse complement strand
GGCGCATAGGGGCGACCGTCGACATACGCCAGCGTGCGCTCATCCACCGCCACGAGTCCGGCGCGACCGCCCGCTTCGATCGACATATTACACACCGTCATACGTTCTTCCATCGACAGACTAGCGATGGCTTCACCGCCATATTCCATCGTGTGCCCGGTGGCGCCAGCCGTACCGATGCGGCCGATAATCGCGAGGATCAAGTCCTTGGCCGTTACGCCGTCCGGCAAACGACCCGTGACGTTAATCAACATGTTTTTGGCCTTGCGCAACACCAGACACTGGGTGGCCATCACATGCTCGACTTCCGAGGTGCCAATACCAAATGCCCACGCGCCGAGTGCGCCGTTGGTCGCCGTGTGGGAGTCGCCACAGACGATGGTCATGCCCGGCAAACTCCAACCTTGTTCTGGCCCCGTGACATGGACGATGCCTTGACGCGGATCGCCCATATCGAAATGCGTGATCTTGTGTTCACGGCAATTGCGCGCCAGCGTTTCCAATTGAATCTTAGCCACCGGATCCGAAATTCGATGGATGTCCTTGGTCGGCACGTTGTGATCGGACACGGCCACCGTCGCATTGGTGCGCCACAAATTACGGCCGGCGAGCTTCAAGCCCTCGAATGCCTGTGGCGTGGTGACTTCATGCGCGATATGCCGATCGATATAAATCAGGGCTGAACCGTCGTCGAACGTTTCAATCAGGTGGGTGTTCCACAATTTGTCGTAAAGCGTTTTTGCAGTCATCGCACGGCCTGTCGCGTTTAAGTTTGAGAGGCCGGGATTCTAGCACTGGAACCGTGTGCTGGGGCTTGGAACTGGTTTATGATCGGCTCGCTTCTATTCGGCGAAATATCGCGAGGTAACGCGTGTCACGACGATCACTCACTCGATTCGGAACCATCCTGGTCGGCGCCGGTTTGCTGCTTGCGATAACCCTCACGACCGCCCGCGCCGATTTTAATGACGGGGTCGCCGCGATGGTGGCTGGTGACTATGACAAGGCCTTAAAAACCTTTGTGCCGTTGGCCGAAGCCTCCGATCACGGGTACGCCCAATATTTTTTGGCGCGCATGTACGCCGATGGGCGCGGAGTCGAAAAAAATCCGGCCACCGCCGCGAAGTGGCTGCGGAAAGCAGCCGAGAAAGGCATCCCAGATGCGCAATATCGCTTGGGTGGACTCTATGAACGTGGCGAAGGCGTGCCCCAGGACATGGAATACGCGTTTAGTTGGTATAGCGTGGCCGCGCATATCGGCAATCCCAAAGCCGACTCCGCGCTCAAAGCGACGACCCAAAAGCTTGGTCCCGACGAGCTACGCGCGGCACAAACCTTGGCGCAGGATTTAATCAGTAAATATGGGAAGCCAGCGCAGACCGCGAGCCAAACGCCGTAGCGGCGAGTTTGGTTAGGATCAGACCGAGGCGCGGATGCAGAGGCCGCTGCCGACGGATGTCGGCGCGCCCCCCATCGAATGTATCATCGCCGTCAAGAGCACGGCGCCGGGCGCGGGTCGCGGGCTGTTGGCGTACGGCGCGACCGCGGCACCAAGGCCAATCGCTTCTAACTTGGTAACGTCGGTGCGTCCGGGCAATGCCGGCATCTGCAGGTTGCGCCTGAGTTCATCGTACGCGCGCGAGTTCCCGTAAGCGCGTTGCGCCAGTGTCGCGGTGCGGCTAACGGTGATACTCATGGCCGGATGATGCCCGATGTACGGTGCCTACGCTAGATGGTCACGACGCTAGGAAAAAGTGTTTTGCAGAATGACCGCCGCGGATGGCTACTGCTGCCGGTGCGCGGAATCGAAGTCTACTTTCGATAATTCGGTTCGCCACGTCGCGATGTCAGCCGTGGCGAATTTAACCGGATGCAACGCGAGCATTTTATCGAGCGCCTGGCGCATCACATCCGAGCGTGCCGTTTGCTGTAAATACTTGACGATCCGGTCTTTAACTTGCTCGAACTCGATCAATTTGCCCTCGACGGTCAGGCCCCGTTTCACTAGGTGAAAGCCTTCGTTGGTGGCCAGGGGACCGAGTAACTTATCAGCCGGCGCCACTTCGACCGCCGCGCGGACTTCGGGTTTGAGATCGGCCAAGCCGACCAGTCCCATATAACCGCCGTTTAGGCGACTCGGCTCGTGCCCTGAGTACTGCGCTGCCAAAGTCGCGAAGTCTTGCTTGCCACTTAGCAATTGTTCCAGTAGCCGGCGCGCCAGCGCCTGGGCCTTCGTCCGTTCGGCGGCCGTCGTCGCGGGAATAAAGATCTGCCACAGCGGAATGCGGTCGGGGACGCGAAATTGCGCGGGATTATTGCCATAAAACGTCCTTTGGTCGGCCTCGGTCGGGTACTTCAAGTCCAAATTCTGGCGCACCACGTCCTGCAAGAACGCTTCAATCAACACCCGCTGACTGGCCCTCTCCATGACGCGCCTGACGGGCGCGCGCGCTTCGGCATGCGCGGCATAAGCGGCACTCAAGGCCGCCTGATTGCGCGCCTCTAGCGTCACGAACGCCAGCAGTGAATCGTCCGACTCGAGGATCCGATTGCGATCCGCGGGCGCCAACAAGGCCAGCAGTTCGCGGACATAGCCGAGGTCAATCGCCTCCACCGTGCCCGGCTTGGCCGGCGCGATTACATTGAGTGGTTGGTGTAGGACAGCCGGCAGCGCGTTCAGGCACCACAGGGTGGTGCCGACTCCGATCAGCATGCCCAACGCACCAATCACGATTAATTGCAGCCAACTCGGCAATCGCATCCTGGTCCGACCTCGCTTTCCGCTCGTTTTTTTACCCAATTCCGCTTAATGTATGGCCACTTCGGTCTTGAAGTTCGCTTGCAATCGTAGCATCCCGATGCGGCCGTTGCGCGGGGGTCAAGAGTTTTCACTACGTGGATAGTCGCATCCCTTCATGGCGCTCAAAACCAGCAACCTTGCCATTCTATTTGCCGATATCAGCGGCAGCACCCATCTGTACGAAGTGCT
>JAYUEZ010000006.1:0-2991 GCA_043738965.1 Gammaproteobacteria bacterium | reverse complement strand
CCTTGAAGCAATTGATCAATTGCAAGCCGTTTCTCTGCGGCAGCGAACTCACCTTTGCCGATGTGTTTGCCTATAATTCATTCCCGTACGCGAACATGGTAACCAATAAACTTTATCACTGGGACATCATCGCGGCGGTGCCGGGATTGAAAGAGGTGTTCGCTGTCATCGCGGCCCGTCCAAGCGCAAAGAAGGTGGATGCCGATCAGCAGGCGGCGATGGCGGCCTTCGCCGCTCAAAAGAAATAGTCTCGGGTAGCCGCTCGCGTGCACCGACGTAGAAGCCGGGGCACGTGGGCGGCGCGCTCTCGTGGTTGATGGCGCTTTGTTAAGGTCCCGATATTAGGCAGTTATTGATGCGTACCATTTTTGTGTTGATCAAAACCGCGCTCGGCAAAACCTACGACGTGGCGAATGCGTTGACCGATGAAGCCAAGCCGCACATCCCAGAGATTTATTCGATTAGCGGAAAGTACGATTTAATCGCCAAATATCATCTGCCGGCCGACATCGATGTCGGTCATTTCATCAACGATGACCTACATCGCGTGCCGTCCATCATTGATACGTACACGATGGTTGCCTTCCGTCCGTTTTCGAAGGATACGCTGCAAGACTTGGAGTAAGGCGGGGTGTTGTCATTGCGAGCGCCGCGAAGCAATCCAGTAGGAGTTGCCGAACCCGCTTGATGCCGTCTGGATTGCTTCGTCGCTTCGCTTCTCGCAATGACGAGGTTTTTGCTACATGGTATGCGAGGAGCGACTCTATCGCGAGACGGGACTAGTGAGCATGCACCTTGGTCTCACCGCAACGTGAGCAACGATAGAGGGTGACGAGCTTGCCGCGTTTTACGTCAAACTGTTTGTCCTGCCACACGGCCCATTTGTGAAAGCCCTCGCGGCATAGCGTTTTCCCACGGCGGGCCTCATCGGTGGGCGGTTTACGAAATTGGATTACATCGCCCATCGCGCTCACCAAACCGTGTGGCCAACCGAAAAATCATTTTTACCGCAAGTGTCGACGCCGCGCAGCAGCCAGATCGGACGTTCGGCAAACTCGACTGGCGCCAAGCTCGACACCCCTTCAATCTTTATCGACCGATCAAAATGTGCGCTCGCCGGCATGTAGCGCACGGCATAGCCGGCGCGGCGCTTGCCCGAGCGATTCGGTGGCGAGCCATGCACGATGTTCACATCGTGTAAGGAACATTGGCCAGTGTCGAGTTCAATATTGCGGACGGCATTGAGATTAAGTCGTGGGTCGTTGAGAACATTACTCAACACCAGATCTTCGCGGTCACTGACCTCGTGCGCGAAATCGCCGGCGCGGTGCGAACCGGGAATGACGCGCATGCAACCGTTTTCAACCGTGACCTCGTCGAGCGCGATCCACACCGTTACCGTGGCGCGTGGCCGTATCGGCCAATACTGACCATCTTGATGCCAGGGCACTTCAAGCCCGGTGGTTGCCGGTTTGCAAAACATCGCCGAGGCCCAGAGGATGATATCGGGGCCGATTAGCTGTTCGACCACATCGAGCAATTCAGGATCGGTGACGAATTCAAAAAACTCCCGCGCGAGCGGAATCGATTCTGGAATTTTCCACGGCACATGCGGTAGCGCGATGAAATCCGGCCGCACATTGGGTCGTGCTTTTATCAAGCGGTCGAGCGCATCACGCAGCTCAGCGAGCCGTGAACTCGACAAACGCCAATGCGGCGTGACTTGGCCGTCGCGGTGATAGGCCGCGACTTCCTCAACGCTTAATCGAGCAGGCCGCAGGCCTTGAGCGGGTAGTCCCATCAGGTGGCTCTTCGTGCGCGCAGGTTGGACATCTGGAGAGTGCTGCTTCTCGCCGGATGGGTCAAGTCGAAATTGTCCTTACCCTATTTTGCTGCAGGTGCATCAGCTAAGCTTCAGATCGATATGGAACCGAAATTAATTAACCATCAAAGCACCACCGTGCTAGTGGTGCCGTTACAGCCAACGTCGCTCGCAACGTGGAACACGAAATATCGTCTCCGTGGCCGCGACGGACAGCCGGTGGACCGCAGTATTGAAGACACACAATTGCGCGTCGCCGAAGCCCTGGCCGCAGTGGAAGCAACGCCTGAGTTGCAGCGACACTGGCGGGAGCGTTTCCTATGGGCGCTGGCGCACGGCTCGATTCCGGCGGGACGGATCATGGCCAATGTCGGCGCCGCTGCGCACAAGCCGGCGACTTCCACGATCAATTGCACGGTGTCCGGCACCATTCAGGATTCGATGGATGACATCCTGACGAAATTGCACGAGGCTGGCCTCACGCTCAAATCCGGCGCCGGCATTGGGTACGAGTTTTCCACGCTGCGACCGAAGGGAGCGTTTGTCGCTGGCGCCGGTGCACAGACTTCCGGGCCGCTATCGTTCATGGATATTTTTGATCGCATGTGCTTCACCATCGCCTCGGCCGGCGGCCGCCGTGGTGCGCAAATGGCGACCTTCGACGTATCGCATCCGGATGTACTGGCCGCCATCGGCGCGAAGCGCGAAGCGGGCCGCTTGCGGCAATTTAATTTGTCGCTGTTGATAACTCGTGAATTCATGGAGGCGGTGGAGCACGACCAAAGTTGGCCGTTGGTCTTTCCGCTATCTCAAGCCGAGCAGAAGGAACTCAATCTGACGCTGTCCGATCCAGAATCGGTGCAGTGGCGGCGATGGCCAGTCACCGAGGGCTATATCACCGATAACTTGGGGCGTGTGGCGTGTCGTGTACATCAACGAATACCGGCGCGTTTAGTGTGGGACGCGATCATGCGCTCGACCTACGAATTCGCCGAGCCGGGATTTATTTTGATCGACGCCTACAACGCACTTAACAACAATTGGTTCTGTGAAGACCTCCGCGCGACCAATCCGTGTGGCGAGCAAGGGCTGCCGCCGTACGGCGCGTGCCTGTTGGGTTCGATCAATCTCACCGCGTTCGTGCGCGATGCCTTTGGTTCTAGCGCGCG
>JAYUEZ010000005.1:0-7899 GCA_043738965.1 Gammaproteobacteria bacterium | reverse complement strand
CGCGCGACACGGCATTGAACCCGATGCTGTTGACGCTGACGGTTTGCGCCCACAGATTGGCATTGCTGGTGAATTCGTAGTCCGGGTTGTAGATGCTGCCGTAAGCGTAATGGCGTTGTACGGCAAGTTCGATACCGGCGGTGACTTTGGTGTTGTGGGCAAAGGAATTGATCATGCCGAGGAACACCGCGCAATCGACCCCGCCCGGGGTTGCGTTATACGAGTGATAACCCCAGCGCGAACTGCCTTCGGTATCGAGCAACAAGCCGTTTTCGTTCGGCTCGACACTCGCCCGAATGTGGATCAACGTGTTCTTGTTCGCATGCGACCATACGTTTTGCAGGCCGGCATATTTCACCAGCCGAAAGGCACAGCCGTTGTAAAGCCCAGGCACCATCAGCGCGCGCATGTTGTCGACGATCATGCGGCGGCTTTCTTCGATGACCTCGCGAATGGCGCGTTTGTAATACTGCACGCCGAATTCGTCGATGAGTTGGTGGGTCGCGTGGTGAATCATCGCGCAGCCGGCCAAACGCATTTTGTCGTCCAAGATATTCATGGTCGACGCCCGCGTCCGGCGTTCCCAGATCGCCTTCCACCAGGATTCCTGTTTGAGTTTTCGACCGGTGCGCATCGGCGGACAGACCAGGCCGTCCATGAAGGTATCGACCGAAAAAGTGGCCCAAGATCCTGCTACCGGCGCGCCATTTTCCATCAGATGATTGATACCGACCGCCCACCCGACAATTTCACCTTCCACGCAGATCGGCACAAAGGAATAAAAGTCTCCCGGATGCGGGACGCCACCGGTTTTGCCGTCCGAAACGGCGTAGACGTCGCCATCTTCAATGCCGTCGTTGACGTCGTAGTCGTTGTTAGCCATATAGCGCACGGCCACGGGGAAAATGGCGGTGTGCGACAAAAATCCAAGCGAGACGGCGAGCGTGTCGCCTTCCGGCGTGGTGATACCCCACAAGCACTCGCCCATTTCACGTGAACCTGGACTTGCCGCGACGAAGCGCGCCGATTCACGCGCCGCCAGCACTGCGGCGTGCAACTTGTTGTAAAACCGTTCGTACTTAATCGGATCCGCGTCGCGAAGCGTGAGTTCGGTGACGCCGTAATAGTGGCCGGTGTCGCGCGTTAGGCGATCACGTTCGGCGAACAGGGCGCGGAGAGTGGGACCGGTTGGCGTGGCCTGGACAGAGGCAAGCACCTGGCTGAGATCGTTAGCAACGGCCATCGAGTTTCTCCTGTTACGGTGCAGAAATGCTTCGGTCGCCCAGCACAGCGGCCTGGGTAGGAATCGGCCCGATTCTGCCATGCAGACGAGCAAAAGAGAATCAATCTGCGAGAAGGTAGGGAGCGCAACGATAGACAGCGTTACTCCTCGGCTGCCGGGGGATTTCTCGGCTGCGCTAGAGCGCACGTTGGCGCGCCGAGAGCGACCGCGGGGTCAGAGTAATTCCCGCTTGTTAGCCCCCCGTTGCCTGCCTAGAATCGGCCGCCAGAGCCATCACGAAGGAGACGTCCAGTGAAGATCGCGTTTATGCCCGATACCCATTTCGGCGCTTACGATCAGACCACCCTGCCGAGCGGTCCCGAAGTTGCGGACGCGATGGAGCATTGCATTCGCGAAGCCGAACTCGCGGAGAAAGTCGGCTTCGACGGAATTTGGGTGCCGGAACGTCATCAGCGGCCGGAAACTTGGTGGCCCAACACCGTCACGCAATTGGCCGTCTTGGCGGCACGGACATCGAAAGTGCAATTGGCGTGCACGGTGATTCAGCCCACTTTTCACCATCCCGTGCATCTCGCCGAACAGCTTGCGAACATTGATTGCTTGTCGCGCGGCCGCTTGGTGTTTGGCGCCGGTGTCGGTTATCACCAGGACTACTTCCGGCATTTTGGTGTGCCCTACGCGCGGCGTGGCAAACGCTTTGAAGAGGTGATGGACGTCATCGAAGCGTGCTGGACCCAAGAGACGGTCAACTATAAGGGCGAATTTTTTAATTACGATGGCGTGAAAATGTCGCCGAAGCCTTACCAACAACCGCGGCCGCCCGTATGGATTGGCGCCTTCGCGGATAAGGCGCTCGAACGCGCGTTGCGCTGGGATGGCTGGTGTCTATGGTTTCCGCCGAACGCGAAAGTCCTGAAGCCGCAAGTCGAAGCGATGCGCGAAAAGGCCGACAAGCTCGGCAAGAAAAACTGGCAGTTCACAATGGGCTTTGAGGGGTGGATTGGCAACGAACCCGATCTGCGCCAAAAGCACGGCCACCGTTGGGTGCGTGAATGGAGTTTCTACGCCGAGAAAGGGTTATCACCGGATGCCGAAGCCAAAGACGAATTGACTGCGATAGAAGATATGTTTCTGTGCTTAGGCAACAAACAGCAATGGCTCGATCGCATGGGCGAAATCAAACGACTCGTCAATCCCGATTGGATCTGTCTACGTACCCGCAATCCAGTCAATCTCGGGCATTACTATCCGTCACGCCAAGAATGCCTCGACGTGATTGAGCGATTTGGAGAAATTTTGCCGTTGATACGTTAAGGCTTGTCGAATAGCGCAAGTGCCCCCTCTCCCCTCTCCCGCGAGAGTTGAGGGGAGAGGGAATCTCGCAATTTCGCGCAGCTTAGTTCACTAGCGTTTCATACCAACTTTTCAATTTGTCTATCATGCAGGCGTGATAGCAACCCCAGCGCGGTCACGGCACCAATCAGCGCGAACAACATATCCCAGTTGGTATCCCAAGGATCACCCTGGGTCCCAAGAAAAGCGTCAGCCGCGGCGCCAGTTGCTTCAGCGGTTAACCATTCAATCTCTTCATACACCGCACTTAGCGCGATGCACAGGCAGATCACGATAAATGGTAGCCATGCGCGACGATTAAGGACCTGACGGCGAACGAGGATCTCGCGGGCAATGATCGCCGGAATAAAACCTTGCGCGAAATGCCCGATGCGGTCGTAGTGATTGCGCGCGAATCCAAACAGATCTTGTAACCAAACCCCGAGCGGAACTTCGGCGTAGGTGTAGTGCCCACCGACCATCAGGATGCTGGCATAGATCGCGATCAACGTGTAGGCGAGCGGTGTCAACGGAAACTGCGCGGCGGTGACCGCCAGAATCGGTAACGCGATTAGAAACGGCGCTACTTCCAGCCACCACGTAAAGCGATCGTGCGGCGCGATAAACGACCAGCTTAAGACCACCAAGGTGACGACGAAGAGGGTCCCGGTGTACGGCTTAACCCTGCCCAAAATCGTTCCGATGGTTTAATGATGCGAGATTCATGACACCTCCCCCAGCCGTGGTGGGTTGAGTTTGGCATCATAGCAATCTGGGCAGCGCACACGAGATCGTGGACACTGACGGAAGATTCAACCGGTAAATTCGAATAGAAAGGTCAGCGACATGAAACTTGGTTTGATGCTTGGCTACTCGGGGGCGCACTACAAACTGCCGATGGATATGGTCTTGGAGGCGGAACGCCTCGGTTACGATTCGGTGTGGACCGCCGAGGCGTATGGATCGGATGCAGTGACTCCGGTCGCGTGGGTCCTGGCCAACACGACGCGGATCAAAGCGGGTACCGCCATCATGCAACTCGCGGCACGCACTCCAGCATGCAGTGCGATGACGGCGATGACGCTCGATCATCTCTCGGGCGGGCGCTTTCTCCTGGGCCTTGGACCATCGGGGCCGCAGGTCGTCGAAGGCTGGCATGGCGAGCGCTATGGCAAACCACTCGCGCGGCAACGCGAATATATTTCGATCGTGCGGAAAATTCTAGCGCGTGAAGCACCGGTGACCCACCACGGTGAGCACTATCAAATTCCGTACACCGGCACCGGCTCGACCGGGCTTGGTAAACCACTAAAGAGCATCTTGCACGGCAATCCCAAACTCAAGATCTACACCGGGGCGGTCACCGCGAGCGGTATTCAGCTGGCCGCTGAAATCGCCGACGGTACTTTTGTAGTGTGGATGAACCCGCAGCGCTATGACCTATTCGAGCCATCGCTGCTCACCGGCATCGAACAAGCGGGCACCGACAAACGGTTGCAGGATTTTGATCTGGCGCCGTTTGTGCGCGTCGCGATGGGCGATGATCTCGATGCCTGCCGGCGCGTGATTAAGGAGTTCCTCGCGCTGTATATCGGCGGCATGGGCGCGCGCGGTAAGAATTTTTATAACGATTACGCATGTCGACTCGGGTACTTCGACGCGGCGCGCAAGATTCAGGATCTATATTTAGCGGGTGACAAAGCGGCGGCGGTCGCCGCAGTGCCCGATAGCTTAGTGGATGAATCGTCCCTGGTTGGGCCAGCGCCGCGGATCCGCGAGCAACTCAAAGCGTGGAAACAAGCCGGCGCCAAGGGTCATATTGGGACGATGGTGGTCACCGCCAACACGCTCGAAGCTTTAAGGGTGGTGGCGGAGGAAATCCTTTAAGAAAGCGCTGCAAAAGTGCAGCAGAGATTTTTTCAGTATTTCCTTAGTGGCGAACAAGGTTGTGATGCGCTTCCGATATTTGCGCCAGTCTGTGACCTTGTGAGCTAGAACCGGCGGCGCGCACTGCTAGACTAATTGCTAACGCACTATTAAAGAATCGACTGGTTGATTATGCCAGCGAACAACAACACAGGGAGGCGGAGTGATGTCATGAGCAATGGAATCAATTTGGCGCTGCAGCCATTCCGCAATTTCGACGAAGCAGGTCAAGCGGTTTTAGACGCGTTACGTCTGCACTTTGGTCTCGGCTCGTGGATGATCATTCGTGATCAAGGCGACTCCGGGATCATTCTCACCGCCTGCGATCATACGTATGGGATTGCGCCGGGCCAGCTGTGTCGTTGGAGCGGCGAGTTGAGCGCACAATTTCCCGCGCAACGCGCGGTCATCCATGGCGCGTCGCCTGGCGACACCACGAACGCGCTGATGCCGCTGCTCGATTTTGCGCCGGTGCGGGCTTACGTCGCGGCCCCACTTTACTTGGGCGACGGCGATCTATTCGGAGCGCTATGCGGCCTCGATCCCAAGCCGCCCGTCGGCCAAATCGCCAGCGAAGTGCCAATCGTCGAACTCGCGGCCCGTCTTTTGGCTTCATTACTCGAGTTTGAATTAAAAACGCAGCAGGCTACCCGTCGCGCCGATCGCTTGGAAGCCGAATCGAAACTCGATCCCTTGACCGGTCTCTACAATCGACGCGGCTGGGATACGCTCCTCGAACGCGAGGAAGGGCGCTGCCGGCGGTACGGGAACACCGCCGCCATTATCTCCATCGATCTGAATGAATTGAAACTCGTCAACGATGCCGAAGGACATGCGGCGGGCGATCGTTTGATTGCCGCCACTGCTCGCTGCTTATCGCAAATGGTGCGTAATACCGATGTCGTGGCGCGACTCGGCGGTGACGAATTCGGCGTGCTGCTGGTGGAAGTCCGCGCGCAAGAAGCCGAGGTCTTGCTCGGCCGTCTACGCACGCGGTTGGCGCAAGAGAAAATCAATGCCGCACTCGGTCTTGCGGTGCGCGAGCCAATGTCGACCTTGTTCTCCGCGTGTGAACGCGCCGATGACGCGATGTACTGCGAAAAGCGCCGGCTGAAGGCGTCTGACACCGAGCAATCTTGAGCCTCTCTCGCTGGTGCATAGCACGCGCATCGCGTACGCTGATTGCACGGCGCAATCACGTGGAGAAATTCTCATGACGTATAAACTGTTGGGCGTGAACGTATCGCCCTTTGTTCGGAAATGTCGGGCTTATATGGCGGAAAAGGGCATCGCTTACGACTACGAGCAAGTCAGCCCGTTCGCGCCACCCGAGGGTTATAAAAAAATTAGTCCGCTCGGCAAAATTCCAGCCTTCCTCGATGGCGATAAGGCACTCGCCGATTCCACGGCAATCTGTATTTATCTCGAGCGCTGCAATCCACAACCTGCGCTCTACCCCAGTGATCATTACCAGTACGCGCGTGCGCTGTGGTTCGAGGAATATATCGATAGCGGGTTGATACCGATTGCTGGACCCCAAGTCTTTCGGCCGTTGGTCCTGGCCCCCATGATGTCGCAACAGCCGGTCACCAAGGAGGGTAAAGCCGAGGTGCTGAAGGTGGTTGAGACTGCCATCCATCCGATGTGGGATTACCTCGAATCAGAACTCGCGTCTAATCAGTTCTATGTTGGCAACGTGCTCAGCATTGCGGATCTCACGGTCGCGAGCGGGCATATAAGTTTACGGCACGCCGGGGTGGAACCCGATGCCAAACGTTGGCCAAAACTCGCGGCGTTTCTACAGCGTATGTATGCCAGACCGTCACTCGCCGCGTTGTTGGCCGAGGAAAGCGAACGGTGGGACAAGCGTCAAGCCTTGGCGAAGATTTAGGACTATTCGCCGTTGAAGCGGCTCCCGCAACGGCGGCCTGCGCGTTCAGCTGTGGGAGCGGCTTTGGTCGCGAATATTTGGTCTGAGATGTGACTTTCGTTCTTCGTTGAATGCGCTTACGGTTTCGGCGAGATCGCTTCTTTAGCGAAGACCATGAGACCGTCTTTCATATCATCGGTTGGGTTTAGCACCACGCTGGCATTCGCGGCGAGGCCGCTTAGAATTTCTAATTGCGTTCCCAGGTTGCGACCCAGCGCCACAATCTGCATTTTTATCGTGTTATCCGCATTCACGGTAGCGATGTGGGCCCCGGTGGCATCCAGGCGCACCGCGTTAGTTGGCACCAGCACGGTCCCAGCCACATAGGGCAAATTAAACTTCACCTGCGCGTAGAGTCCGGGCAGCAATGCGCCGTCCCGATTGGGGATTTCAATTTCAGTCAGCAGCGTGCGCGAGGCTGGATCGATTGCGCCGGCCGTGCGTACGACCTGCCCTTTGAATCGGCGATCTGGAAATTCAGCCACCAGCACCTCGGCCTCGACGCCGCGCAGCATGGTCCGCATATGCGTTTGTGGAACATGCAACCGCATTCGAAGTTGGTCGACTTCGGCGATGCGGTACAGCTCGCGCCGGTCAGCCCCCCCGCTGCCGGCCGCGACCAGTGCGCCGTGTTCGACATTGCGGACGGTCACCACGCCGCCGAACGGCGCCGTGATCCGTTTGAATCCTTGTAATTCAACCAGGCGCTGCACATTGGCATGTGCCGCGGCGAGGTCGGCCTGGCGCGCTTCGAAGGCGGCGCGACGTTCGTCCAAGTCATGTTCGGACACCGTCTTTTTATCGACCAAGGCTTTCCAGCGGGTATACGTGGTACGTGCGATTTCAAGATTAGCGGTGGCTTGGGCGAGCGCCGCGGTTGCCTGCTTGGCGGCCTGATCGACTTCGGGCGCGTCGATTTCGAGCAGCAGGTCGCCTGCCTTCACTTTATCGCCAATTTCGCGATACCAACGGCGGACATAGCCATCGGTGCGCGCGAAGATCAGCGTTTCCTGGGCCGCTTCGATAGTGCCGGGGAGTAGCAGTTCACCGGCTGGCGCCGGCGTTACCGCATGGGTAATGGTGACCGTGGGCGGTGGTGGCGGTACGGTTGTCACTGCTTCCGCGCCCAATGCCGTGGGCGAGAGGCCTAGCATCAGGCATACGCCTAAGGCAGTGGTGCACATCGCGAGTTGCTTAATCGGCGTTGCCGATGAATCGATGAGACGTCTGTTCACGTGGCTTTCAATCACTGCAAATAGGAGCGGCCGCCGTGCGGAAACGGATGCGCCGAGCGGTTGCGATAAACAATACTGTAGATGACAGGAACGAAAAACAACGTCGCCAACGTGGCGAGACTTAGTCCTCCGATTACCGCACGGCCGAGCGGTGCGTTTTGTTCGCCACCTTCGCCGACGCCGAGTGCCATCGGGATCATACCGATGATCATCGCGAGCGCGGTGATCATCAC
>JAYUEZ010000004.1:0-2998 GCA_043738965.1 Gammaproteobacteria bacterium | reverse complement strand
CGCATCCGCACTTCATGTTCATGGCCGAAGTGTATTGGGATCTCGAGTGGGAGATGCAGCAACAGGGCTTCGATTGGACCTACGACAAACGACTCTACGATCGGTTATCTGCCGTATCGCCGGCTGGACTCCGCGCGCACCTCGGCGCCGGAATGGACTTTCAGGATAAACTCGTCCGGTTCTTGGAAAATCACGACGAGCCGCGAGCAGCCGAGATATTTCCTCGTCGCATGCATCAGGCGGCGGCGACGCTCGCGTACACCGTGCCCGGATTACGCTTCTTCCACCAAGGTCAGTTGGAGGGTTATCGCATACATATCCCCACACATCTGGTGCGTGGTCCGGCTGAAGAAACGGATCCCGAACTCGCAGAATTCTACGCGCGGCTGCTGGGTTGTCTGAGGACTCGCGCGCTCCGCGAAGGCCTCTGGCGCCGGTGTGAACCTCGTCCGGCGTGGGACGGTAACTCGAGTTTCGAGAACTATCTGATTCATACGTGGACCGGCGGTGACACCGCGAAGTACCTGGTTACCGTTAACTATTCGCCGCATCAAGCGCAATGTTTTGTGCCACTTCCGTGGCCAAAGCTTCACGGGCCGATCATTCGTTTTCGCGATTGCTTGAGCTCTTCCGTCTATGATCGTGACCGTGATGATTTACTCATGCATGGACTGTATCTGGACCTACCGCCGTGGGGTTGCCATTTTTTTGAACTCACGCAAGGCTTAATCGAAAGGGAGATGTGCGATGGCGTCCGATGAGAAGCGCCGGCTAGCGGAAATCAAGGCTGGATC
Source organism: Gammaproteobacteria bacterium (assembly GCA_043738965.1). GTDB lineage: Bacteria > Pseudomonadota > Gammaproteobacteria > CAIKBL01. The sequence continues at coordinate 2,204 of JAYUEZ010000004.1, read as the reverse complement.
GAGCGAATGGCAAACCTGGGGACCTTACGTCAGCGACCGCGCGTGGGGCACGGTGCGCGAGGACTACAGCAGCGATGGCTCGGCGTGGAGTCATCTAACCCACGACATGGCGCGCAGCCGCGCCTATCGCTGGGGCGAGGACGCACTCGCCGGCGTGTGCGATCGTTACCAACTGCTGTGTTTCGGATTAGCGCTGTGGAACGGTCGCGATCCCATCCTCAAAGAGCGTGCCTTCGGCTTGGTCCCCGCGGAAGGGAATCACGGCGAAGACTTGAAAGAGTATTACTTCTATCTCGATAGCACGCCGACCCACAGCTATATGAAGTATTTGTACAAATATCCTCAGCGTGAATATCCGTATCAGCAACTCATCGACGAGAACCAGCGGCGCGCCGGCCGTGGCGCGGAATTCGAGTTGTTGGATACCGGAATTTTCGATGAGGATCGGTACTTCGACGTCTTCGTCGAATATGCCAAAGCGGGCCCGGACGATCTCTGTATTCGCATCGAAGCCTGCAACCGGGGACCCGACGAGGCGACGCTGCATCTGCTGCCACAGCTGTGGTTTCGCAATACCTGGTCGTGGGGCGAGGAGCGCCGCCGCGCGCCCGCAATCACGTTGGCCGAGAACGAAGGAGCGCTGTGTTTGCTGGCCGATGACCGCGCAAGCGACGGACTCGACAATCTGCCGTTTCGCTACCAACTCGGGCCGCGCTGGTTTTACGGTGAAATGAATGGCGCAGCGCTATTTACCGATAACGAAACCAATGTAACCAAACTTTATGGCGCGCCGGAGAACGGTCGCGTCTATGTCAAAGACGCCTTCCATCGCCATGTGATCCACGGCGAGCCGGCCGTGAACCCGGCGCTTAAAGGGACGAAGTCGTGTTTGCACTATGTGCGAGAAGTCGCGCCCGGCGCCTCGACCGTGTTGTGCTTGCGCCTCACGTCGGAAAAACTCTGCACGCCCTTGGCCGAGGTCAACAAAATCATCGCTCAACGCAAACGCGAGGCCGACGAGTTTTATGCGTCGATTCACCCGGCCGGCGCGAGCGAAGACGAGCGACGTATTCAGCGCCAAGCTTTTGCCGGGATGATGTGGTCGAAACAAAATTATATTTTCGACGTTGATCGCTGGTTGAAGGGCGATAACCCCACCGCGCCACCGCCTGCGTCGCGCGCGAACATCCGCAACAAGCATTGGCGGCATCTGAACTCGATGCGCGTGCTGTCGATGCCCGATAAATGGGAGTACCCCTGGTTTGCGGCGTGGGATCTCGCCTTTCACACCATTGCCATCGCGCTGATCGACGCTGAATTCGCCAAGGACCAGTTGTGGTTCATGCTGTTCGAGCAGTTTCAGCATCCGAACGGACAGATCCCAGCCTACGAATGGGAGTTCTCTGATCTCAATCCGCCGGTGCATCCGTGGGCCGTCTGGCGTGTCTACAACATGGATCGCATCCGCGCTGGCCACGCTGATCGTCCGTTTCTCGAAAAATGCTTTCATAAATTGCTGATCAATTTCGCGTGGTGGATCAACAAGGTTGATAGCAGCGGGAACAATATTTTTGAAGGCGGATTTCTCGGTCTCGATAACATTACGTTGTTCGATCGCTCGGAGCGATTGCCGGGTGGCGCGGTGTTGGAACAATCAGATGCCACCGGGTGGATGGGACTATTCTGTCTCAGCATGATGCGAATCGCGCTTGAACTGGCGAAGGACAATGCCACCTATGAAAGTCTCGCCACCAAATTCTTTCAGCACTACATCTACGTCGGTGCGGCGATGAAGCGGATGGGCGGTCGTAACTACAATTTGTGGGACGAAGACGAGGGGTTCTTCTACGATGTATTGCGCTATCCGGACGGTAATTTCGAAAAGCTCCGCGTCCGCTCGTTGGTAGGGCTCATCCCGCTGTACGCAGTGGAACGCCTGGAGACCGATTGGATTGCGAAGTACAAAGAATTCACCACCAGCCTCTATTGGTTTCTTGAGAACCGCCAGGATCTCGTGCAGCACTGCGTTAGTCGGATTAAGCGTGAGGGCCAGGTCGAGACGTTGGCGCTGACGATCGTTGACCGAACGCAGCTCGAGCGCATGCTCGCGCGGCTCTGCGATCCGGAGGAGTTTCTTTCGGATTACGGCCTGCGTAGTCTGTCTAAAGCCCACTTGGCGCGGCCTTTTACTCTCGGCCATAACC
>JAYUEZ010000003.1:0-2999 GCA_043738965.1 Gammaproteobacteria bacterium | reverse complement strand
GGTGATCCCGGATAACGTCATGTAGCACGGTTGTTGCCGCGGAGGTCGGGGCAGCGGGTCATCCGCCAGCGCATCGCCGTCCGTCTCCTTAACAAACGCGCGGCTCATGGCTTATGGCTTATCGCTTTTGGGCGAAACGGACTTCAGCTCGAAGTTCCAATGTGAATCTTCGTAGTTAATGGCTTTGATCACGCCGCCGACGGCGGGTGCGTACCATGCGGTACTGTCGACGCTACTCGCGGCCGGCCCGACCTTCCAATTGTCGTGGCATTCGATTCGAAATGCTTTGTACGTGCCGGCGGCCACCGTAGTGTCCTCGAAATCCGCGACTTCGCATTTCACATCACCATCCCAGCGCAGCCCCTCGATCGCGAAATACCCGGTGTACTCCTTGCGCCACCGCTTGCCGATGGACAATGGAAACTGCACCACCGGATAAGCGGGCTCGAAGACCACCGCGGGTTTGTCCTGCGCACCTGTCACTTCGTGCAAATTGTAGCTTTCGGCCCGGGTCATGTAGACCTTGTAGTTGGCGCACTGACTGACTAAGTCACCCTTGTGATCCAGATTAATCACTTCCCAACGCTGACAATCGACCGTGGCAATGCGGCCGATAAATTCCCGCACTTCACCGAGATGCGGCGTTGGGGCCTCGGCGACCACCGACGCGTCGGCCAGTGACACATCCGGTAACGTGACTTCAGCGGCGGGCGAACCAATGGCGAGCATGATACCGGCAGCAGTGACCGCCCACGCCGCGGCACGCCGGCGAACGCGCACAAGAAACTCGAATTTGAAATGCATTGCCCGCTCCATCTCTCGGTTTGACTCTACTCACCCTGATACCTATCGTACGCGACAGAACAACCCACTCCCACTTCATCTTCGGACGCCCTCATGTTTTTTGCCACTGCTGACGGACTTCGCCCCGCGCCCCTAACTCATAATCCGCTGAACGCGTTGGTCATGCCAAGACCGGTCGGCTGGATCAGTTCGATTAGCGCCGCGGGCGTGCGTAATCTCGCGCCCTACTCCTATTTCAACGCGGTCTGCGGCGAGCCGCCGTATGTCATGTTTGCGCCCAACTCGGCCAAGCCGGGTGTCAACAAGGATACTTATCGCAATATTTGCGAAGTCCCGGAATTTGTCGCCAATCTAGTCGGTGAGCACGATGCGGTACCCATGAACGCAACCTCCGAACCGCTGCCCTATGGCCAAGATGAATTCACCGCGTGTGGCATTGCGGCGACGGCATCGACGCTCGTGCGGCCACCACGCGTGTCGAGCGTCAAAGCCGCGCTCGAATGCCGCGTGTATCAGGTGGTCCATTTACCGCCCGGCGCCGACGGTCGCGAGAGTCATGTGGTGGTAGGAGAAGTCGTCGGCATCTATATCGCCGACGAGGTCATCGTCAATGGCAGGGTTGATGAGCGCCTGCTGCACCCGTTGACGCGCTTGGGTTACATGAATTACGGGACCTTGGGTGACGTGTTCGAGATGCTGCGGCCGCAATAGCCGTTAAAACATATGCGCGCCGGTCCTGCGCGGCATGCGGCATGCGATGGACCCTTGAAAACCCGCTATCCTTTCGTCTAGCAAGGAGGGAACGGAATGATCACTAAGCCGTCTTTCGAGGACGTACGGCAAGCGGAACTCGAGGCGATTGCGGGTGCGACGATTAATCCCAAGCCCGAGCAGGATAAAGCCACGCTCGAGCGTACGTTGATCGGTCTCGCCCTCTCGGGGGGCGGTATTCGCAGCGCGAGTTTCAATCTCGGCGTCCTGCAGGCGCTCGCCAATATAAAATTTCTGCCCCGCGTCGATTATTTATCCACGGTATCCGGCGGCGGTTATATCGGCGGCTGGTTATCGGCCTGGCTGCTTAGGAGCGGCGCCACCAGCGTCTTCAGCGACCTTAGAACCGGCGCGCGCGAAAGTCGTTCCCCTAGTCCACTGCGTGAAGCGGCGCCCATTCAACATTTGCGCCGCTACAGCAATTTTTTGACGCCGCAGGTCGGCTTCTTGTCGGCGGATTTCTGGACCGCGATCGCGACACATCTGCGCAATGCCTTACTGAATTTATGCATCTTGGTGCCGACCTTAGCCCTCATCGTCGTCCTCGCCGTGCTGGTGATCGGCATCGCGAGTTACCTGCAAACGGCCGGCGCCGGCTTGCTGTGGGCGCTGGGGGTGGCGCTGCTCGGGCTTGGTCTGTATCGCATTGTCGATAACCTCAGTCGCGAACACGATACGTGGCGCGATCCGGCCGCTGCCGCCAACCTCTTTAAGTTCGTCGTAATTCCGTCCGCGATCATCGCCATCGCGCTCGATAAAACGCCCGACGACGGGCCGCAACGCCTATTCGCACTGCTTGATCACGCGCTACCGGCGGCGGTAGCCGCGCTTAATCTCACCCTTCCGCGCTGGCTAGGCTGGATGCTCTCCGGCGCGCTAGCGGTGCCGCTCGCGGCGGCGAGCGCCTTTGGACTGGCTCGCTTCACACGACCCAAAGGCCACGAGCTGACGTCGGAAATGCGCCGAACCGATCGCGCGTTCGTCGCGTGGAGCGTGTTGTCCGGTGCGTTGCTCGGCTTCTTGCTATGGTTTGCGCTCTCGATCCTGCGCAGCGCGGGCGATCCCGGTCCGCTGCCGCGGACGGTTGGCTTGGGCACCGTCCTCGTCCTCGCCGCACTGGGACTGACGATCAGTTTTGAACTGGGCTTGATGGGCAAACGCTTGAGCGAAGAAACGCGCGAATGGTGGGCACGCGCCGGTGCCTGGTGTTGGATTTTAGGCGGCGCCTGGTTTGCGGTGTTTGCCTTTGCGTTTATCGCGCCACCGGCGCTGCACTATGCCGGCGGCCAGATCGGCGCGGCCCTCGGCGCCGGCTGGATGGGTACGACGCTGCTCGGCGCCGCACTCGGCAAAAGCACGCTGACTGGCACCAAGGATTCGAATAAGAAATGGGAGGTGATCGCACAAGCGGCACCGTACGTGTT
>JAYUEZ010000002.1:0-2999 GCA_043738965.1 Gammaproteobacteria bacterium | reverse complement strand
CGCGTTCTTGGCCGATGTTGAGTAAATTTTCCTGACGCGTCTCGATCCACTTGATCGGCCGACCGACCTTCATCGCTAAGTGGCAGATCAGGATCTCTTCGCGATAGAGCGGCGCCTTCACGCCAAAACCGCCGCCCACGTCCTTGGGTGCGATGACGCGAATTTTGCTATCTGGAATTTTGAAATAAGCGCCCAGCAAGTGACGTTTGATATGCGAGCGCTGGGTGGTGAGCCATACCGTCAACCCCTCGGCCACGTCATAGCGGGCAAGACAGGCACGCGGTTCCATCGGACTCGCACCACAGCGGTGGCCTTTGAAACGCTCTTTGACGATTACCGCGGCCGCTGCAAACGCGGCCTCGGTATCGCCGTGTTGCAGATGTTGATGATAGACCACATTGTCGCCCCACTCGGGATAGAGCAGCGGCGCGCCGGCGGCCAGTGCCGCCTCGGCATCCACGACTACCGGCAAGGGCGCGTATTCAACCGCGACGAGATCGATCGCGTCTTCGAGCACGTAGCGGTCTTTGGCAATGACCGCCGCGACGAGATCGCCGACATATTTCACCTCGTCGATCGGCAGCGGCCCGAAAATCGGACGCTTGGTTTCACCGGGTAACTTAGGCACGGAAAGATCAGACAAGATGGCGTCCAGATGCGCCGTATCCTGCCCAGTGACGACCGCAAGCACCCCCGGCAAGGCGCGCGCCGCGTCTGCATCAATGCGCACAATCCGCGCATGCGCGTGGGGACTGCGCACGAAACCCACCACCGCCATGCGTGGCAGTGTTAAGTCAGCCACATACTGGCCCTGGCCGATCAACAGCCGGTGGTCTTCCTTGCGCTTAATCGATTGCCCGACCCATGGCTTCCGCGCGTTCATGGGCTCATCCTCTACAGCGGAAACCAGCGCGCGCGTTCAGCCGGCGTCATCGCCGCCAATACCGCGATGGCTTGGCGTACCGCGGCAACGATATGTACGTACCCAGTACAGCGACATAACACGCCCGACATGGCCTGCCGAATGGCGTCTTCGGAATCGATCGGGTCCTTTAGAAAATCGTACAAGGTCAGCAAAAAGCCTGGCGTGCAAAATCCACATTGCAAGCCGTGCAAATCCCGAAACGCGGCTTGCAAAGGATGCATTTCATCGCCGCGGGCCAAGCCTTCGATGGTTAGAAGCTTGGCGCCATCGGCCTGCACGGCGAGCATCAGGCAGGATTTCACCGCCTGGCCATCGACCACCACGGTACACGTTCCACAGCGGCCCTCGAACCCACAGCCGACATGCGTGCCCGTGGCGCCGGCGACCTCGCGGATAAAATCGACCAATAGATAGCGGTGCTCGACCGTCGCAGTGTGCACTTCGTCATTGATCGTGACGGTGATTTCGCGTTTCACCGCGCTTCCTTGCGATGCCGCGCCAGCACACGAGCCAGCACTTCGGGCACCAGTGAACGAATGAGCTGAGAGCGATACTGTGCGGACGCCATGGTGTCGTCCTGTGTCGCGACCTCGGCGGCCGCCACCTCACCGGCGGTTGCCAGTAGAGGCAGCGTGAGTAGCGCGTCCTTGAGTGTTGCGGCGGCATGCAGCGCGAGCTGCGGTGCAGGATGTACGCCACCGACGACGATCACCGCGCGCGTGCTCCGACCCGCATGATCGAAAACGACTAGCGCCGCGACCCCGATGATCGGTCGGTCTTGCGCCGCACGCCCAATTTTCAAATACGCGCTAAACGTGCCGGGTATTGGTGTACAAAATTCGAGATGGGTCGCCACTTCGCATGGATCGATAACGCCAGATCTCAGCGCCGTCACCGGCACCAAACGCTCACCCACGGTGTGCTTCAAGCGCAGATGCGCGCCGAGCGCAATCGCAGCTGGCGCGATATCCGACGCCGGCTCGCCTTCGCACAGGCTGCCAATCACGGTGCCGCGATTGCGGACTTGAAGGTCGCCGATGGCTTGCGCGGCATCGCTTAGCACACTTGCGGTCTGGCGCAAGCGCGGATCAGCGGCCGCCCCGCGGTGCCGGACAAGCGCGCCGATCCGTACGCAATCCACGACAGATTCGATCGCGGCAAGATTTTCCAAATGATTGAGGTCAATGAGGGTACGGTGCGACACTACCCGCGCCTTCATCCGCGGTAACAGACTTTGCCCCCCGGCAATTAAGGCGCCCTCGGCGGCGTACTCCGCGCGCAAACGGAGTGCCTCGGCTAAGTCGCGAGGCGCAAAATAACGCTCTATCGGCTTTGGATACATGCTCCTCACGTTAAATCGGCGCAGTGCCGATAGCACGCGCGAGTTCCGGCCGATGGTAACGAATTACGACGGAGCAGGCCAAGGCTCTCTGCATTGATGAGCGCGGCCGACCAAGTGTTTCGAGATGCAAGCCTTCCAAGACCGTAGTGGGTACGCACGTGTCTCGGAATATTCCCATACGTATTAGAATCGCTCTCAACAATGGTTCCGGTACCTCTAACAATACGGTACCGTATGGGTTACGTGCGCCGCACGCTCACCCCACCCAAGTTGACAAGAGACGTTATGAATCAACGCGCAACACTGCCCGAATTCGACGACCAGCCCCTGATCCTCGGCATCGAAGGATTTACCTATGGCGATCTTTATGCGCCACCGCGTCTCAGCGACCTACTCGCCGTGTTTGACCAACACTATGGTTCGAGCGCACCCGAGGCCTTTGCGCGCTTCGCTGCGTATCGCGCGTGCCGCGGAGAAGGGATGACCCCGGAAGCAGTGTCCGAGGTGTTGGTCGAATCCGCACCGCACGTTGGCAACTTTGTCGCGCGCCTGTTTGGCGTGGAACGCGATCACGCCGCGCAACACGCGCGAATCACCGCCGAATTCGACACCATCTTTCGCTTGAAGCACGACCTCCTCGAAGGGCTTGCGAAACGCTTCAAGCAAGCGCCGATCGAAACCTGGGATCGCGCGCAAATTTCAGCGCAAATGGAAGGTTTGCGCGCGGCGATA
>JAYUEZ010000001.1:0-20859 GCA_043738965.1 Gammaproteobacteria bacterium | reverse complement strand
TTTGAAACGACACGCCGATATTTTGTCGAAGTTCGTGCAGTTCGTCAGCGGTGGCCTGCGCGATGTCAAGCCCCAAAACTCGAATGCTGCCGGCAGCGGCCTTGTTGAGTGACAGCATATGTCGCAACAACGTGCTTTTGCCTGATCCGCTGCCACCCATGATCACCATGATTTCGCCATAACCAACGCGCAGCGAAACGTCGTCAAGGATGCGCCGCGCGCCGTAATAGGCGGTGACGGAATCGACTTCGAGCGCGCAATCGTCGGACATTAAATTTAGCGATTCAAAAAATAAGTGAACAGCATGTCGGCAAGAACCAGATAAGAGATCGACCACACCACCGCGCGCGTCGTCGCGCGCCCCACCCCTTCAGCGCCACCGCTGACGGCAAAGCCGTTGCTGATTCCTATGAGCGCGATGACCGCCGCGAATACCACGCTCTTAATCAAGCCTTGGTAGACGTCGACGGCGGCAATGAATGAGGTGGACTGATCCCAGTACGCGATTTGGCTTAATCCGAGCTCTAAGCGGCAGAACACCGCGCCGCCAAACAGCGCGGACAGATCAGAGAATAACGTCAGCACTGGCACCATGATCATCATCGCCACCAAGACCGGGGCGGCGAGATAGCGCACCGGATCGATGCCCATCACGGTTAAGGCATCAATTTCTTGATTCACTTGCATGGTCCCAATGCGCGCGGCGAGCGCCGAGCCGGTGCGGCCAGCGAGCAAGATTCCGGTGATTAGCGGTCCGAATTCACGCACCACGGATAACGCAATGCCGAGCACCACCTGGGTTTCGGCGCCGAATTGGCGCAGGGTATAGATCCCTTGGATTGCCAGCATGACGCCGATCGAAAACGACAACATGAACAGGATCGGCGTCGCGGCGACGCCAACACTCATCATCTGCGCGACGACCGCGCTGAATCGCACCGGACGTCCTTTGAATGGTCCGACCACCAACCAATACAAACTTTCAGCCACCAAGGTCAGCCAATAGCCGTATTCCTCGAGCACGCCGATCGCGGCGCGCCCGACCTGAACCATCGCCTGCTGGACCTGGCCGCGGGCGCGCTCAGCCATTCTTGGCGAGGCGTTCCCTAAGCGAACCGTAGATTGGAAACACTTTATCCAAACGCGCCAGTTCGAGGACACTGAACGCCGCCTCGCTAACGCCGAGCAGGCCGAACTCGAGACTTTTCTTCTTCGCGGTTTGATAACCTTCAACCAGATTGGCGACGCCCGAGCTGTCGATATAGGTCACACCCGAGAGATCAACCAACGTGGGTTGCCCCGCGCCGAGGCTATCGAGAATGGCCTTGCGCGCTTCTGGCGAACAAGACAGATCGATATCGCCGACTAAATGGATGATCGCGAAACCGCTGTCTTTCTTCACTTGATACGCCATAGATAGTGCTCGCTCAATAAAGTTCTCGGATAACGCTGAATAAATCCATCCTGGACTTATTCAGAAGCACCTCCCTGTGCCACGGGGATCTCTGTCTTTTGCAGAGATCCCCTAGTTTATTTTCTTGGTCATCCTAACGTAATTTCCCACGCGATCGGCTAAATGCCCATACACACAATCATCCACGCTCGCCTCGATGAAATAAGTTCCCAGCCCGCCCGGTCGGAGCTCGTGGAGCGGGCGCGGCCGAATGGCGCGATGGTCGACCGGCGGTGCGAAATCGGTAAGCAATACTTCCAATTCCGCACCATCGCGTCGGATCTCAAGCACGATTTGGCCGGATTTATCGCCCCGGTACGCGTGCTGGATGATGTTCATGCAGGCCTCATTGACCGCAATCACCAAGTCCGAGACTTGGCTGCGTGTACAACCGAGATGTTCTGCCAACACCTGCACTCGTTCGCGCACGCGGCGTAAGCGCCTCGGATCGGCCGCGAAGCGCAACGCCAGCAACGCGTTCTTAGCGCTCATCGCCGTTGACCAACACGAGCGTGATATCGTCATGAAAGTGGCGATGTTGGGCCTCAAGCACCGTTACGACGGCGCTCAACCGAGTGGACGACGATACCGCATTGACGGTTTCGAGGACGGCTTTTAAGCCGGCAAGCCCGAGCGCCCGGCCGCTCCCATCACGCGCTTCGGTCAGGCCATCAGTGAACAGATAAATACTGCCGTCGGCGAGCGCCAAGGATTGGGTTGTCGCGCACAATTCGGCGACCACCCCAAGGGGCGGCGCGGTCGCCGCCAATTCGCGATAGCCGCCATCGGCAAGCCGCTGCAACGGTGCATGATGACCGGCATTGGCAAACTGTATCGAACGTCGATCGGCCGCGACGAAGCCGGCGATGATCGTGACAAACATTCCGAGCGACGCGGTCTCGAAGACTTCAACGTTTACCTGCGCCAACAACTCGGCGGGATCGCGAATCGTTTTGGCGAGACACCGCAGCAGGCTCGTGGTCTTCGCCATCAACAACGCGGCATTGATGCCCTTGCCAGCGACATCGGCAATGCAAAAATAAATGCGCCCATCGGCGAGCATCACGTAATCGTAAAAATCTCCCGAGACCTCGCGTGCTGGTAAATTGAGCCCGTGAATAGGCAGCGTCGAATCCGCGGGCGGTAATAAACTAATTTGAATAGCGCGCGCGAGTTCGAGTTCCTTGCGCATGCGTTCCTGCTCCACCAGCACCTGGGTCATGCGCGCGTTGTGAATCGCCAACGCCGCGGCCGCCGCCACCGCTGTCGCCAAGTGCACGTCGGAAGCGCCAAACAGGCCATCGCCACCGCGCTTGTTGATTAGCTCAAGCGCGCCGATACATTGACCGCGGACAGCGAGCGGCACACACAGAATCGAGCGGGTTGAAAATCCGGTGTCGCGATCGATGCTGGCGGCGAATTGCGTATGCTGGGACACATCGCGCACGAGTTGGAGTTGGTTCGAGTGCACGGTCGCGCCAACAATCCCTTGGCCCAGCGCGAGGCGCAATCCGGTGATATCGACCGGACCCGCGCATTTCCGGCAAATCAAGGATCGATTCGCTTCGTCGAGCAAAAAGATTGAAGCGGCTTCGGCTTGCAGGTAATCGATGATTTGATCGATCGCGTCCTGCAGCGTGTCTTCGACATTGAGCGACGCCGCGAATTCCTGGGTCACTTCGGCCAACAAACCTGCGATCGATCCCTCGCGGCCCGCAGGTAGCGGGCTTGCGTCTCCTGGCCTCATGTCAGCGCCTGATTCAATGTTGCGAGATACGCGGCTTCATCCGGCGCCGTACCGCGGTGCTGGGCATTCCATAAGGTCTCGGCTAGCACGGCCATAATTCGATGTTCCGCGGCATGGGCGTCTCCGCTGTGTTGTTTTAGCGTGGCGTAGATTGCTCTAATGCCGACCGGTCGATCAGTTTGAAGTTGTTCGTGCAAGGCGATGTGAAGGCTCAAATGGAGAAACGGATTGTCGGCCGCCGCTGGCGACGCCAATGACGCGCCAAATAACGCATGGTATTCGGGGTGAGCCGCGATGACATCGGCGACCATCATCTCAAGCGGCGTCAGCGCCTCAGCCGCACAGCGTTTCCGCCAGGCCTCGGCAAAAAAGTGTCGCGACTCATCTGCGTTACTGACGAACATCGGCGCCCTGCTGGAGGTATTCCTTCTTTTGCGGCCACGTACACCCTTTACCGATAATGCAGGTTGCGCACTTGGGTCGTCGCGCCATGCACGTGTAGCGCCCATGTAAAATCAGCCAATGATGCGCGTGCTGACGGTACTTTTTGGGCACCACCAGCAGCAGCCCTTCCTCCACCTGGAGCGGCGTTTTGCCCGGCGCCAGTCCGGTTCGATTGGCGACTCGAAAGATATGCGTATCGACGGCGATGGTCGGCTCGCCGAACGCGGTGTTGAGCACTACATTAGCGGTCTTCCTCCCGACTCCGGGCAGCGCTTCGAGTGCGGCGCGCGTGCGCGGCACTTCACCGCCATGCTGCTCGACAAGTAGCCGTGCCGTGGCCATCAGGTGCCGCGCCTTGGCATTGAATAGCCCAATAGTTTTTATGTGCTGCTTTAAACCCTGCTCGCCAAGCGCAAGCAGCGCCGCCGGGGTGTTAGCGCTCGCGAACAGCGTGCGTGTCGCCTTGTTTACACCGACGTCGGTAGCTTGCGCGGATAAGATGACCGCCACCAGCAACTCAAACGGATTCGCGTAAGTTAGCTCCGTGATCGGGTGCGGATCGACATCGGCCAATTTTTTGAACATCGCGTGGACTGCGCGTGGTTCCATGTCAGGTGTCCGAATTCATGAGATCCGCGGCACGCCTCGCGTGCGCCCGCATCACGGCGTCATTGATTTCGTCGCTGAGCGCGGTGGGTGTTAGTTCGAGATCGGCAAGCCCGTCAGTAGTTGCTTGCCGTAGGCGCTCGACGAAGGGTGGGCGCGCTTGGTTAGCGACATAACGCGTGGCGGAACTTCGCGCCTGCGCTTCGAATTGGGTGACGGCGGCCAAGGTCGCGCGGCCATGCGCGAAATATGCACTGAGCGGAATTTGGCTCGGGCATACCGCATCACATTGCGCACACTCGGTACACCGCGCAAGCCCTGCCGCGGCGGCCGCGTCGAAGTTTGCGCGACTGACATGTTCCAACAACCGCTCGGGATTTAGTTCCTGCGGACACGCCGCAAGGCAAGCACCACAGTGGGTACAGGCTTGGGCCGCGCTGGTCTTGATTCGCATGGCCGCCGGCGATTGCGGATGCGGCCAGTCGCTGTTGACGGGTGCCGGAACAAGATCGATGCAATCGACCGGACACGGCGGCAGGCACAGCGCGCAACCCGTGCAATGCGCGATCAGCACCGTGTGGATCTGCAGCGCGGCCCCCACAATGGCATCTACTGGACAGGCCACCAGACATTTCGTGCACCCGATACACTCGGCTTCGCGAATGCTGGCGAGCACTGGCGGGGGCAGAGGTGCGAGATATTTTGCGTCGCTCACAGCAGGCGCAGGCGCGAGCAACGCGCGCAACCGTTGTTCGACGACCACACCCCCTGGCGGACAAGCGGCAGGTGAGGCCTGATCCGCGCTCAACGCTTCCGCGAAAGGTCGGCAGCCGTCATACCCACATTGCCGGCACTGCGTTTGGGGTAACAGCGCGAGGATGCGATCCGGAAGATTATCGAGGCGTGACACTGGTTTTTTACTTACTTGACGCGCATACCGGGCACGGCGCCTTGATCCGGCGCGATGACGAATATTTCTTCACCCCCCGGGCCCGCCGCAAGGACCATGCCCTGCGACACACCAAACCGCATCTTGCGTGGCGCGAGATTTGCCGCCATCACGACCATCCGCCCCACCAGGACTTCTGGTTGGTACGCGGCCTTGATGCCCGCGAACACCGTGCGCGTTTCATTCCCGAGATCGAGCTGCAACTCAACCAGCTTGTCGGCGCCCGCGACCTGCTGCGCGCTGACCACGCGCGCGACCCTGAGATCAATCTTGGCGAAGTCGTCAATCGTGATTTCCGGTGCGAGCGGCTCAGGCCCCGGCGCACTCACCGCCGATTCCGTCGGACTAAGCGTCGCCTTGGACGCTTCCACCATGGCCGCGACCTGCTTCGCATCGACACGTGTTTTCAACGGCGTGAAGGTGGTGATCCGATGTCGACCAAGGCGGCGCTCAGCGTCGGCCCAAGTCAACGCGTCGCAGCCCAGAAAGGCTTCCGCCGCACTCGCCATCCGCGGCAGTACGGGTTTGAGATAAATCATGAGCAAACGAAATAGCTCGATGCCGGTCGAGGCGACACGGTGTAACGCGTCGCGCGCAGCCGGATCCTTGGCGAGTACCCACGGCTTATGGCGATCGATGAACTGATTCGACAAATCAGCGAGCGCCATGACGTCGCGCATGACGCGCGCATAATCGCGTCCCTCATACGCCTCGGCGAGCGCCACCGCGGCGGCGCGCAGGCGTGCTTCAAGTTCCGGATCTGCGCTATCGGCGCATAACTCGCCGGCAAAAAGATTGGTGATAAAGCCCGCGCAACGGCTCGCGATATTGACGACCTTGCCCACGAGATCGGCATTCACGCGCTGCTGGAAATCCTCCAGATTGAGATCGATATCATCCAGCGCCGGCGCCAGCTTCGCCGCGAAATAGTAGCGCAGGTACTCGGGATCGAGATGGTCAAGATAAGTTCGCGCGGTAATGAAAGTGCCACGCGATTTCGACATCTTTTGCCCATCGACGGTCAGAAAGCCATGGACAAACACATTATTCGGTAGCCGAAACCCCGCGCCGTGGAGCATGGCCGGCCAGAACAACGTATGAAAATACATGATGTCCTTGCCGATGAAATGATAGAGCTCGGTGGTGGTGCCCGGCCGACAGAACTCGTCATAGTCGAGGCCAGTCCGCGCGCAAAGATGTTTGAAGCTCGCCAAGTAGCCGATCGGCGCATCGAGCCAGACGTAGAAATATTTGCCGGGCGCGTCCGGTATTTCGAAACCGAAGTACGGCGCATCGCGCGAAATATCCCAGTCCTGCAGGCCTGCGGTGAACCACTCCTGTAGTTTATTGATCACACCCGATTGTAGATTGTTACTGGCGAGCCAAGTGCGCAACATCGGCTCGAAATCGCCGAGGCGAAAGAACACGTGTTCAGACTCACGTTGTTCTGGGGTTACGCCAGTCAGCGCGGAGCGCGGATCGATCAGATCGGTCGGCGCGTAAGTCGCGCCACAGACCTCGCAACTGTCGCCATATTGATCCGGCGCGCCGCAGCGCGGGCACTTGCCGCGAATGAAGCGATCCGGCAGAAACATCTGCTTCACGGGATCGTAGGCTTGCCGAATAGTCCGGCGAACGATGTGCCCGGCATCACGCAGTCGCTCGTAAATCAACGTCGAAATAGCGCGATTTTCCGGGGAATGCGTCGAGTGATAATTATCAAAACTGATCCCAAAGCCGGCGAAGTCGGTCTGGTGCTCAACGCCGATGCGGGCGACAAGCGCTTCAGGGGTGATCCCTTCTTGCTCGGCGCGCAACATGATGGGAGTGCCGTGGGCGTCGTCTGCACACACGTAATGGCAGCGATGTCCGCGCATGCGCTGAAACCGCACCCAGATGTCAGTCTGGATATATTCCACGAGATGGCCAATATGGATTGGACCGTTGGCGTAGGGCAGTGCGCTTGTGACGAGGATGTGGCGCGGAGCTGAGGTCATGCGTGTTTGAACCACGGATAAAGCAAGGCATAAGTTAGCACCACGCGCCCGGCCATGTCATGGACCCGGAAGGTTCGTGCTTGTGTACAATGGCGCACCCATCTCTGACAGATGTAGACCATGACACCCACGCACGCACAAATTGAAGCTGCGCTCCGCACCTTCCACGATCCCTACCTCGAAACCGATGTCGTCACGGGGGGGATGCTGAAATCGATCGGCGACACGACTGATCCCATCACGATCGAACTCGAAGCCGGCTTCCCGCTCGCGCGCTACGGCACTACCCTTCGTCATGAACTCAACCAGGCCGTCGCCGCGTTAGGCGCCACGTCACCGCCGCAAATTAATATCACGACGAAAATCGTCTCGCACGCCGTACAAAAAGGCGTAAAAACCCTGCCCGGGGTAAAAAACACGATTGCGGTCGCCTCCGGCAAGGGTGGCGTGGGAAAGTCCACCACCGCGGCCAATTTAGCGCTCGCGCTGCGCGACGAAGGCGCGAGTGTCGGACTCTTGGACGCCGACATTTACGGTCCCAGTCAACCGCGCATGCTCGGTTGCCCTGGGCGGCCAGATTCGCGTGACGGAAAATCCATGGAGCCGAAAGAAAGCTATGGCATTCAATGCATCTCGATTGGGCATTTGATCGAGGAAGATACGCCGATGATCTGGCGCGGCCCGATGGCGACTAGCGCGCTGGAACAATTGTTACGCGAGACCAATTGGCGCGCACTCGATTACCTGATCATTGACCTGCCGCCAGGGACTGGCGATATCCAATTGACCCTCTGCCAAAAGGTACCCTTGAGCGGCGCAATCATCGTGACCACGCCACAAGACATCGCCCTGCTCGATGCGCGGAAGGGCCTTAAGATGTTTGAAAAAGTAGAAGTACCGGTCCTTGGCATTGTCGAAAACATGAGCGTGCATGTGTGCTCAAATTGCGGGCACGCGGAACACATTTTTGGCGCCGGCGGCGGCGCTTCGATGGCCACGCAGTACGGCGTTCCCCTGCTCGGCTCCTTGCCGCTCGATATCCGCATCCGCGAAGGCGTCGATAACGGCCGGCCCACGGTGCATACCGATCCTGAGTCGCCCGCGACGCAGATTTATCGTGAAATTGCACGGCGGGTCACTGCCAAACTCGCGCTACGGGCGAAGGACTATAGCGGGCGATTCCCGAATATCGTGATTCAGAAAAACTCGTAGCCCCTGCGAGCGAGACTCAGACGATGCCCGTCAAGGCTGACACGTGGATTAAGTATATGGCGCGTGAGCACGGCATGATCGAGCCGTTCGAAGCGCGTCAGATCCGGGAAGTCGACGGTCAACGAGTCATTTCTTATGGCACGTCGAGCTATGGCTACGACATCCGCTGCGCATCGGAATTCAAGGTCTTCACCAACATCAATTCGGCGATTGTCGATCCCAAAAACTTCGACCCGGCGAGCTTTGTCGATGTCGACGCGCCGGTCTGTATCATCCCGCCGAATTCGTTTGCGCTAGCACGCACGGTGGAGTATTTCCGGATCCCCCGTAATGTGTTGACCATCTGTCTCGGCAAATCAACCTATGCGCGGTGCGGGATTATCGTCAACGTCACGCCGCTTGAACCTGAGTGGGAAGGACATGTGACGTTAGAGTTTTCGAACACCACGACCCTGCCCGCGCGCATCTATGCCAATGAGGGCATCGCGCAGGTGATCTTCTTAGAATCCGATCAGCCCTGCGAAGTTTCGTACAAGGAGCGTGGGGGAAAATATCAATTTCAAACCGGCGTCACCTTACCGAAAGCGTAAGAGTTCTCGCCTCGGTTTTTTTCAACTACAAAGTGATAGAGGCCAGCGCTTTCCTCCGCCACCAATAACACATGGCCGGCTTGTGCCGCGTAACCGGCTAGATCTCGCATCGAGTTGGGATCCGTCGCGCACAGGTAAACGCAATCGCCAGGCTTTGCGCTCGCCAGTGCCTTCTTAGTCTTAAGCAGCGGCAGCGGACAATTGAGCCCGACGGCGTCGATCCTGGCGACGCACTGGTCTAAATACGCCTCGTACGAGGTCACACATCGCGTTCCTTGAGACTCAGCGATACCGAATTGATGCAGTAGCGCAAGCCCGTCGGTTGCGGTCCATCGGGAAACAGATGCCCGAGGTGGGCATCACATCGGGCGCACAATACTTCAGTGCGCACCATGCCATGCGACTGATCGGAGCGAGTCTCGACATTCGCTTTCGCGGCGGCTTCATAAAAACTCGGCCAGCCGCTTCCGGAATCAAATTTGTGCGCCGAATCAAACAGCGGCGCGCCACAACATTTGCAGACATATTCGCCGCTTTTCTTACAGTCGGTGTACTCGCCGGTAAATGGCCGCTCGGTCGCTTGCTCGCGACACACTGCGTATTCCATAGAATCCAGTTGCGCGCGCCATTCGGCCGCAGTTTTTTCAATTTTGGACATGTGCGCTCTTCCTTATGATCACGAGCCCACTGGACGCCGCAAAAATTCGTGGCTCATCCTCGGCGGGACTATTAGCGTCTAATTCTATCTCGTTGAAATGCTTGCGATTGACGATCCTAAGGTTATTATAGGCTCAGGTCGCTAATCGTTGGGTGACACATTGTGCTACCTCTAACCGCAGAATAGGGAGATTGGCCTTGAGAATAGCATTGCTCGAAGACGATCAGGACCAAGCCATCCTTTTCCTCGAGTGGTTAAAAGGGGCCGGCCATACCTGCGAGCATTTCAAATTGGGGAAGCAATTCATTCGAAATATCAAACACGATAGTTTCGACGCGTTGATCCTCGATTGGATGATCCCTGATATGGATGGTTATGAGGTTCTTGGTTGGGTGCGTGAGAATTTTGACTGGCCAGTGCCGGTGGTTTTCGTGACCGCCAAGGACAAGGAAGACGATATCGTACGCGCCCTCGAACAGGGCGCCGACGACTATATCGTAAAGCCCGCCAAACAACGCGAACTCTTGGCCCGAATTGCCGCCGTCGCCCGGCGCGCGGCTTCGGTGGACGAGGCGCAAACGACGATTCAGTTTGACCCTTTCCAAATCGACCTTGCCAATCATGAGCTCCGCAAAGACGGGCAGCGCATTGAAGTCACCCAAAAAGAATACGAGCTCGTGGTGTTTCTATTCCGGAACATTGGTCGGGTGTTATCCCGCGCGCATATTCTAGAGAGCGTGTGGGGGCGTAACCCGGACATCAATACGCGAACCGTGGACACCCATGTGAGTCGAATTCGAACCAAACTCGCCTTGGCGGTTGAGATGGGCTGGAAGCTGTCCTCGATTTATCAGCATGGTTATCGTTTAGAGCGCCTGACCAACATCTGAGACGTGTGCGGCCACGCACGGCGTCAACGCCTACTGCGCCGGCTTCGGACCCGGCAAAGTCCTAACGCACGCAGCAACTGTCTATAGCTGCGCCCACGCGCCTCGGCTAAGATCGGCACCGGTCGCTCAGAAGCTGTTCTCTCTATGACTATCAATCTCCACTACACGCGACGCGCTAGCGTCGGAGTTCAAGTTGGCGCGCTGACCATCGGTGGCGAGCATCCGATCGTGGTGCAATCGATGACGAATACGGATACCGCCGATGCGGCGGCCACGGTGAAACAGGTTCAACAGCTGGCGGCAGCTGGCTCCGAGCTGGTACGAATTACGGTTAATACCGAAGAAGCCGCGGACCAGGTTGGCCGCATCCGCGACCGCCTCGACGCCCTCG
Source organism: Gammaproteobacteria bacterium (assembly GCA_043738965.1). Classification (GTDB taxonomy): domain Bacteria; phylum Pseudomonadota; class Gammaproteobacteria; genus CAIKBL01. The sequence goes on along the minus strand of JAYUEZ010000001.1, from coordinate 9,922 downwards.
GGTGTCGCGTACCGCTGATCGGTGATTTTCATTACAACGGGCATGTGCTTCTGACTAAATATCCAGCTTGCGCCGAAGCCTTGGCGAAATATCGGATTAATCCCGGTAATGTCGGTTTCGGTCGCAAACGTGACGCGCAATTCGCGACGATGATCGAAGTGGCGATAGCGCGCCAGAAGCCAGTCAGAATCGGCGTCAATTGGGGTAGTCTTGACCCGGCCTTGGTCACGTCAATGATGGATGACAATGCGCAACTACCGCAGCCGAAAAGCGCTGCCGAAGTAACGCGCGAAGCGTTGATCCAGTCGGCTCTATTAAGCGCGGCCAAGGCGGAAGAGCTGGGCCTGGCACGCGATCGCATCGTACTCAGTTGCAAAGTCAGCGGCGTGCAGGATTTGGTGGCTGTCTATGCCGAGTTAGCCCAACGCTGCGATTATGCGTTGCATTTAGGCTTAACCGAAGCTGGCATGGGCTCGAAGGGAATTGTCGCTTCGACTGCTGGCATGGGCATTTTATTACAACAAGGGATCGGCGATACCATTCGCGTGTCGTTGACTCCTGAACCCAATGGCGATCGCACGAAAGAAGTGATCGTGGCGCAAGAAATCTTACAGACCTTGGGTCTCCGTTCGTTTACGCCCCTGGTCACCGCATGCCCGGGCTGTGGCCGCACCACGAGCACGCTGTTTCAAGAACTCGCCGAGGATATTCAGGCCTACGTTCGTACGCAAATGCCGATCTGGAGTAAACAATATCCCGGTGTTGAAACGATGACGTTGGCGGTGATGGGCTGCGTGGTCAATGGTCCGGGCGAAAGTAAACACGCGAATATCGGCATTTCGTTGCCGGGAAGCGGCGAAGCGCCAGCGGCGCCGGTCTTCATCGACGGCGACAAAGCAATGACATTGCGCGGCGACAATATCGCGGCCGATTTCAAATCAATCCTTAACCAGTACGTGCAGTCCCATTACGGCGCACGTCAGCCCACGGCGACCACCGACGCCGCTGCCTAGTTCATCCGCCACGTCAGCGCTGAAGCTCGGCGTCGACTAAGGGCACCGGTGCACGTTCATATTCTCGGGATCTGCGGTACTTTCATGGCAGGTCTTGCGCGACTCGCGCAACAGCAAGGCCATCGCGTGACAGGCGCGGACGTCAACGTCTATCCTCCAATGAGCGATTTTCTCGCGACCGCCGGCATTCCCATCGCCGTAGGTTGGGATCCGAGTCAGCTACAACCACGACCCGATTTAGTGGTCATTGGCAATGCCTTGAGCCGTGGGAATCCAGTCGTCGAATACGTGCTGAACGAAAGCCTGCCGTACTGTTCGGGTCCCGCGTGGGTGGCGGCCCACGTCCTCCGCGACAAGCATGTGCTGGCCGTAGCCGGCACTCATGGTAAAACCACCACGACTAGCTTGTTGGCCTGGCTGCTGGAGTGCGCTGGCCTTAATCCTGGATTTCTGATCGGTGGCTTACCGGAAAATTTCGGGGTACCGGCGCGCCTCGGTGGCGGCAAGTATTTCGTAATTGAAGCCGACGAATACGATTCAGCGTTCTTCGACAAACGTTCTAAATTTGTCCATTACGCGCCGCGGACTCTCGTAATCAATAACCTCGAACTCGACCATGTGGACATTTTTGCCGACTTAAATGCGGTCATGACGCAATTCCATCATCTGGTGCGGACCGTACCCGGCGCGGGAACCATTATTTGGAACAGTGACGACGACAATATCGAGGAAACGCTACAACGTGGCTGTTGGAGTCGTACGTTAAAATTTGGCACTGGCACTGCCGCCGAATGGCGCGTTGAACGCACACTCTCGGCGAGTGGCGCGCGACTTCGGATTTTGCGCGACAAGCAATCTGCGTTTGAATTGGACTCGCCATTAAATGGGCAACATAACGCGATGAATGCGACAGCCGCGATCTGCGCCGCCCAACTGTTAGGAATCACGGATGCCGCCATCGCGAGCGCATTGCCGCGCTTTAGGAACGTCAAGCGTCGCTTGGAATTGGTGGGGAAAGTTCGCGGGATCTCGGTCTATGACGATTTTGCCCATCATCCGACCGCCATCGCCGCGACCCTGCAGGCGCTGCGCGAGCGCGTCGGCAACGAGCAGATCATCGCCGTCCTCGAGCCCCGCTCAAACTCGATGCGACGCGGCGCCCATCAGCACGAACTCGCTCCGGCCTTCGCCAAGGCCGATCACGTCATGCTGTTTGCACCCGCGAGCCTAGGCTGGGACTCGGCGGCGGTACGCGATTCCATCGGCGACCGCTGCCAAGCCCACGAAACCATCGACGCAGTAGTGGACGTCGTGACCAAACTCGCGCGCCAACCAGCTCACGTGTTGGTAATGAGTAATGGCGCTTTCGGCGGCATCCATCAGCGGCTCATCACGCAACTGGGCAACGCTTAAGCAGCTTCACGATGCAGACGTCAACCACCTCGCTTGCGCTCTTCCCCTTACAAACGGTGCTGTTCCCTGGCGGGATATTGCCGCTGCAGATCTTCGAGCAACGCTACATTGACCTCGTTCGCGACTGCGTGCGGACTCAAGCCCCATTCGGCGTCGTCGCCATTAGCGCCGGGCGCGAAACCGGTGTCGCGGCGGAGACGTTCGCAATCGGCACCGCCGCCGACATCGTCGATTGGAGTCAAGGCGCGAATGGCTTATTGCACATCGTCGCGCGTGGCGGTCGTCGTTTTCGGATCCTCTCGAACACGGTGCACACCAATCAGCTTCAGGTAGCGGAAGTGAGTTGGCTCGATGATGTCGGTCCTCCGCCAGCGCGGCAGAGAACCGTGCAGTTGAGACTACTACTTCAGAATCTGCTTCAACAAATCGATCCAAATGGCAAAAGTGCGATTGATGCCGAACTCGACGCGAGCGAACTGGCATATCGATTCGCTGAATTATTGCCGCTCTCGCTTGGCGACAAAGTGAAATTCCTGGAGATCGACGCGGTTAACGACCGCGTGACCTACATCGAAGATCGCTTGCGTGAAGCGATTCGCTCCACGCGGACGCTCAATTAGGCTGCGTTGCGCAGCTTCTTTACGCTACCTATCAGATCTCGATCGAACGACGCACAACACATCGGTTGAAGCGCTTCGCCACATGTGCGATTTTACGGACTCGCCAGCCCTAGACTCCCATGCGCCAATCCACGATCGCGGTATGCCTTCTTTTGTTCGCTTTACAGGCGACAGCCGCAACCCATGGCCGGCGCTCCATCGAAGAGTATTGGTGGCTATGTCCCGTTGATCGCACGATTCCAATCCGTCCGGAATTCTCAAGCGCGAAGATTGACGCGGACAATACGGAAATACGAGCCGATAGCGCGCGAATTGTTAACCATGGCACCACTTACTTTGCTGGCGACGTCGAGCTAATTCAGTCACGCGCTTCAGTTAAAGCGGACGAAGTGACTTACGACCGCGACGCTGACACCGCAGCCATCGAGGGCCATGGGCATATTTGGGATCGCAGTCTGCTGTGGCAGGGTGAACGCGGATTATTCAACTTCGCGGACGATCTATCCCGTCTTGAACGCGGCAAATATTGGTTGCTCAATCGACAGGGCCGGGGCGCGGCGCGGCTGATAAAAAGCGATAACAGATCGCACATTACGCGTTTACAAGATGTCGACTACTCAACCTGTTCCGCGCAGGGACAAGTTTGGAAACTTTCCGCGTCGCGCATCCGGTTGAATCACAATACAGAGAGCGGTTACGCCGTTAACGCAATCTTAAGAATCAAGGGTGTCCCGGTTTTATACCTTCCCTATTTCACCTTCCCCCTTAGTAGCAAGCGAAAATCGGGTTTCCTGATCCCCACCTTCAGTACCTCTAGTACGCGAGGTCTGGATTTGCGCCTTCCGTACTACATCAACATCGCGCCGAATCAAGATGCGACCGTTATCCCCCGACACCTCTCGAATCATGGCGAGATGCTCGGCGGCGACTACCGGTATCTAGGTGCTACTTTCAAAAGCGAGTTGAGTTTCGAATTTTTGGCTAGCGATTCGGTGCGCAATAACAAGGCACGATCTGCCGTCACCATCAAACATCAGCAGACTTATGCTAACGGCCAAGGATTCGTGAACGGATTATTTCAGAATGTCTCGGACGCACATTACTTCGAGGACTTTGGGAGCAGCCTCGGGATCTCGAGTCAACGCTATCTCGATAGACGTTTGGAGACCACGCTCATCCACGGTCCGCTTTACGTGTATGGGCTAGTGCAAAGCTACCAGAACGTTGATAGCTCGATACCGGCCGCATTTGGTCCTTATCAGCGGTTGCCGCAAATTATCTTTCAAACACTGTATCCCGAGGCACATCTAAAGCCACATTTTTATACGCTAGGCGAGCTTACTTACTTTAATCGCGATGGCAGCGTGTCTGGTGGGCGGATTCATCTGGAACCGACCATGTCATTGCCATTTCTAAAGCCCTGGGCATTTATTCGCCCGACGCTTGGCGTGCGCTACACGGAATATTTATTAACCAACTCCGATAAGTTTTCTGCAAGCGAATCGCGCGCCGTTCCGGTCCTCAGCGTCGATACTCAATTGTTTTTCGAACGCCGCTTTAGGATTTTCGGTAACCGCTTACTGCAAACTTTGGAACCTCGCATTTATTACTTACTGGTACCGAAGGTAGGGCAAGATCAATACCCCGTATTTGACTCCGGCCTATTTGATTTTTCGTTTGCCAGCTTGTTCCTGGGCGATCGCTTTTCAGGCCACGATCGCGTCGGGGATGCGAATCAGATTGCGCTCGGCGTTACGTCCCGCTACTTCAGCATGCGCTCGGGGCGGGAGTTATTTGATGCCAGCATCGGCCAGATCTACTACTTTCGACCGCGTCGAATTACGCTCCCCGGCGTTACAGTGGTTGACGATAGTACGTCCGAGCTTATTGGCGAAGTCGCGACCCATTTGTCCGAAGCTTGGTTAGCCCGCGCGACTATGCAGTGGAATCCCAATACGGATCGAACTGAAAAATCGGCGTTTTCGATCCGGTACGCGCCGAAAGATGGAACCGTCATCAACGCGGCCTATCGCCGCCGCGTAGCCATCACCGACGTTGAGCAAACCGATTTGTCGTTTCGACTGCCAATGACCGAAAGCGTGAGCCTGATAGGTCGTTGGGCCTATTCGTTGCGGAAACAAGAAACCCTGGAGATGGTGGGTGGAATCGAGCTCGAAGATTGTTGCTGGGGTATCCGGCTGTTAGGTCGCCGCTACATTCGCAATGTCCAAGGACAATTTGATACTGCGGTTTTGGTCGAAGCGCAGTTGAAGGGATTGGGAGGGCTCGGGCGCGGCACGGCTAATTTTCTGCGCCGCAGTATTCCTGGCTACGAATCGCTGTTCTAACCTTCTGCTAGTCCAAAGCTCAACTTTAAGTTCCGGCCTGGTTAGTGGATTAGGGTAAGATCCGCGCGCCCCGGAACTTTCGCTACTTTTCGATGACCTACTTTGAACCGCGCTTTCCCGCGATTGGCTAGAGCACCAGAAACGATGTTTAGACCCTGTTTGTTGGCCGCGTCCCTGATTTTGTCCTGTGTGCTCGCGCAGGCGATGGAGATCGATCGGATCATCGCGGTGGTCGACGACGATGTGGTCATGCGCAGCGAACTTGACCAGCAATTAGCACGCGTGCGCACCGAACTGCGTCAGAATGGCGGAGAATTGCCGCCGACGACAGTCCTTGAACGCCAGGTCATGGAGCGGTTGATTCTGCAGAAAATCCAAGTCCAGGTCGCTGAACACAGTGGCGTCCAAGTCTCGGAAGATAATTTGGACAAAGCGATCAACGACATCGCGAAAAAAAATAAGCTAGACATACCGCAATTCAAGCAAATCCTGCAGTCCGAAGGTTACGAGTTCTCGCGCTTTAGAGACGATATCCGGCAAGAGATTCTCCTCGCCAAACTCCGTCGCGAGGAGGTGGATAAACGTATCCAGGTCAGCGAGCGCGAAATTGACAATTACCTCACGAACGAAAGTGGCGCGACGTCCACCGGTGAGGAATATCACGTTTCGCATATTTTGATTTCCACGCCATCGGGCGCCACTGAAATCGAGCGGCGCGCGGCAAAGGAAAAAGCCGAAACGGTAATGAAGCGCCTGGACGAAGGCGCAGAATTTGGCGATTTGGCGATTGCCATGTCGGACGGCCAGGACGCCTTGGATAAAGGGGATCTGGGGTGGCGGAAAATCGACGAAATCCCAAGCCTGCTCGCTGATTCGGCGCGAACGCTCGAAGTCAATGCGCATAGCGACATCATTCGGAGCGCGAATGGTTTCCACATCGTCAAATTGAACGGCAAGCGCCGCGGCGAAAAGGTGATGGTCGAGCAAACCAAAGTTCGTCACATCTTGATCACACCCAATCAACTCGTCAGCGAACAAGATGCAATCGAAAGGCTGCGTCAATTGCGCATACGACTCGAGAGCGGTGACGATTTTGCCACGTTGGCGCGCACGCACTCCGACGATCGCGGTTCTGCGTTGCAAGGAGGCGATTTGGGCTGGGTGAGTAAAGGTCAAATGGCGCCGGAATTCGAGGAAGTAATGCTGGCGACCGATCCCGGACAGATCAGCGCACCGTTTCACTCGGAATTCGGTTGGCATGTGCTCCAAGTTCTGGACCGCCGCGCCTATGACGGGACCGATGAAGTGAAAAGAGCGAAAGCGCGGGACGCTGTCACCGCGCGCAAACGCGAAGAATCCTATCAAGACTGGCTGCGTCGCTTGCGTGATGAAGCCTATGTGGAAATGAGGGTGGACAATTAACCGCCGACTGCCCCGTATTGCCGTCACGCCAGGCGAACCGGCTGGCATCGGACCCGATCTCGCGCTGGCCTTGGGCGCGCTATCACTCGCGGCTGAAGTCGTCGTAATCGCTGATCCAGGGCTACTACGTGCGCGAGCCGCCCAATTGAGCTTGGATGTCGAAATCGATCCCTATATAGCCGACAGCATCCCCACTGCTTCCTCACAAAATCGCCTTCGAGTTGCTCCCATCGAACTGTGCCACCCCGTGGCCTCAGGAGTACTGGCGCGCGAGAATTCGCACTACGTGCTGGCGACACTGGATCGCGCACTACAGGGTTGCATGCGCAACGAATTCGACGCGCTGGTGACTGGCCCGGTGCAAAAGAGCATCATCAACGACGCTGGCATCGCCTTCACCGGGCACACCGAATACCTTGGCTTGCAGGCGGGTAACCGACAACCCGTGATGATGCTAATTACCGGTAACTTGCGCGTCGCGCTAGTTACCACGCATCTGGCGTTGCGCGACGTTGCCGCGCAAATCGATGCCGCCCGCGTGGCCTATACCATCCGAACCGTTGTCAGCAACCTCAAGACTTGGTTTGGGATCGAAAGACCACGAGTGGCGGTATGTGGATTAAATCCACATGCTGGAGAAAATGGTCATCTCGGCAGCGAAGAAGAAACCGCGATTCGTCCCGCCATCGACGCCTGTCGGCGCGAGGGACTAGACGTCACCGGCCCACTGCCTGCGGATACCGTGTTTCGAGCGCAGTCGCGAGCCAACTACGATGCGATCATTAGCATGTATCACGATCAGGGATTACCGGTTCTCAAGGCACTTGGATTTGGGCATGCGGTGAATGTCACGCTGGGATTACCGTTCATTCGCACCTCGGTCGATCACGGGACTGCGCTCGAGCTTGCCGGATCCGGGCGCGCCGACCCTAGCAGTTTGATTGCGGCACTCAACTTGGCGCTCACCTTAGTAACGCAGGTTCGCGCGAAAGTGATCACGCCTTGAACACCGAACGGTTCAGCGCGCGCAAGCGCTTTGGACAGCACTTTTTGGTGGACCCACAAATTCAAGTCGACATACTGAACGTCGTTGCGCCGCAAGCGATCGATCGTATTGTCGAAATTGGGCCAGGCACCGGGGCGCTGACCCAGCACTTGATTGCGAGCGGCGCGGAAATTGATGCCATTGAAATTGATCGAGACTTGGCGGCAAAGCTCAGCGCGCGATTTGGGCATTGCGACAATTTCCATCTGCACGCGGTCGACGTGCTTCGATTCAATATTCCTGCTCTCGCGACCTTACCGACGCAGCTTAGAGTCATTGGCAATCTGCCGTATAACATTTCGACGCCGCTACTCCTGCGATTAATTGCCGACGCTGCGCATATCCGCGACATCTGCGTGATGGTACAGAAAGAAGTAGCGTTGCGTCTCGCCGCCGCGCCGGGCAGCCGGCTCTATGGTCGGCTCTCGGTTATCGCCCAGGCGCAATGCCAAGTCTCGACTGTGTTTGATGTGCCGCCGAAAGCCTTTGCACCACCACCACGTGTCGACTCCACGGTCCTGACCCTGCAACCCCACCGCAATTTGTTGACGCCAGCGGCGTTGACCAAACTGCAGCAGGTGGTGGCAATAGCGTTTTCACAGCGTCGAAAAATGTTGCGCCATACATTGGGGCGAATCATGCCCATTTCCCTAACCGACTCGCTCGGGATTTCGCTAACCCAGCGCGCCGAAGAAATATCGGTGGCTCAGTACATGGACCTAGCCGAACAATGCGTAATTTAGACCCCACGTCGCGTTATTTTTCGCTTGCCACAAGGCTTTAAGGTACCTACCGATGCGTTGTTTGAGTTATCCACAGTTTGTGTGGATAACATTGTGGACAGGTTCCTTTGAGAAGGTCATCCACGCAGGTGGCACGGCCCATTTGTTGAAATGGCTAAGATCTGGTCACTTAAGAATATAATATTATATTTCAATAAGTTGAAATTAACTTCAAATGTATTACCAAGCTTTTGTCGTATAACTTTCAAAAAGATTAGTTAACTTCGCCCGGGATGTGCAAAAGCTTCGCCTAAAAGCCCTCCACAGAGCCCAATAATGGGCGACGCACTCATCCAAGCCGCATCGCCGCCAACACTCGAACAGTATCGGGTCGTAGCCCATGCCAAATCAAAAACGCCGCTGCCGCTTGCTCGATCAGCATGCCCAAGCCATCGAAACAGTGTGCCGCGCCAGCGTCACGAGCCCATGCGCAGAACGTCGTCTCGGTGGCGGCGTAAAACATGTCATAGCACACTGTCCGTGCGCCGACGGCGCTTTTATCTACCAGCGGTAATTCGCGCGTGATGCTCGACGAGGTTGCGTTAATCACTAAGTCGAACGGGTGCTCGAAGCGCGTATCTGCCGCTGCCCATTCAATGGGACCGTGCGCCGCAAATCGTGCGCTCAAGGCTTGTGCGCGATGTAGGGTTCGATTGCTGACGATGAGTTGCTCGGGCGCTGCCTCTAACAGCGGCTGAATCACCCCGGCCGCGGCGCCGCCAGCGCCGAGGAGCAAAATCCGACGATCGTGTAACACGACTTGGTGATTTTCGATCAAATCCCGGCATAGTCCCGTGCCGTCGGTATTGTCGGCTCGAAGCACCCCTTCGGCGGTCCACCATAGTGTGTTTGCCGCGTGCGCTGCCGCAGCCTGTGGCGCACCACTCGCAGCCGCCAGCCGATACGCTTCCTCCTTCAACGGCACGGTGACATTAATGCCGCAACATCCCGCGACTCGCAGCGCATCGACCGCTTGACTTAGGGTGCCCGGGACAACTGAAATTTTTTCGTAACGCAGCGGTAATCCAAATTGCTCGGCGAACAGCCGATGGATTTGTGGAGAGCGGCTGTGGCTGACGGGATAGCCAAGGACACAACAGTAGCGCGCGCTTAAAAATAGATCGGAAGTGATAGTCACCCCGCGCGCAATCTGATGGTTAAGGCAACTACTGCCCGACCAGTCCGCCTTTTAGAACATAGGCGTGAAAGCCACGTTCGTTGAGCAGGAACGCTGCTGCGGAACTGCGGCGTCCGCTATCGCAGTAAACGATGTACTGCT